>WGBL01000112.1 GCA_015494375.1 Hyphomicrobiales bacterium
AGGCAGCACAATCGGCCGGCTCTCGCCTTTGCGTTTGACGACCATGCGGCTCTTGGCGCACATGATGTCAGAGGGCCTCTTGCCGAGAATGTCCCAACAGGCGGTGGTAATCTCCGGCACATCGGCCTCTTCGTCCATCTCGGGCAAAAGGACAAGCGCGGCCGGGTCTGTGGGATCGATCGGCCAGCCGTGTGCCGCGATCAGCTCGGCATAGCCTTTTCGTTCGCTCTGCTCATCCTCCCCCCAGCAGGTGCGGCCGGCGATGGCGACATTGAAACCGTGGTCCGACAGCCAGTCGAGCCCCGCAATGGCCTTCGCCCAGGTGCCCGCTCCGCGCTCCTTCTCATGGAGCGCCTCCGTGTAGTGGTCGAGGCTCACCCTGAGTGTAAGCTTTGGCCCATGGCGCTCATTGAGCGCGAGCAGCGCCTCTTGCACGCGCGGCCGCATCATCGGTTTCATGGCATTGGTCAAGACGAGCACCTCAAAGCCGCGGCCGAGGGCGTCTGCGAGCATGTCGAGGAAATCGGGGTTCATGAATGGCTCGCCCCCTGTGAACCCGATCTCGCGGGTGTCAAGGCCAAGGGTCGCGATCTCATCGAGAAAGCGGCCGACCTCGTCACGCGTGAGATAGGCGAGGCGGTCGTTCTTGGGGCCCGATTCGATATAGCAGTTCGCGCATTCGATATTGCAGAGCGTGCCGGTGTTGAACCAGAGTGTCTCGAGCGCCTCGAGGGCGACGCTTGCGCGCGCCTCGCCCTTGGCGGTCCAGTCGGGATCGACAAATTTTTCGAGCTTGCGCCCCTTGGGATAGGTTCTCGTTTCGATATTCACCGCACGCAACCCCTTCTGTTCTCTCTCTGCTCTCTTAGCCCTGTTCTCTCTGCTCTCTCAGCTCTCTTAGCCCTGTTCACCCTACTCTACTCTGGCCTACGCTCACACTTTGCCTCTGCTGCTCTGTGACGTTGCTGCTCTGCTGCTCTGTGCCCTTGCTGCCCTTTGTGGTCGGCGCTGCCGCGAGCCCGCCTGTGGCCGTGTCGTGGTCACCGCTTGCGCAAGGCCGGTCGCTGCGCCAAGTTGACAAAGCCGCCTACCACAGAGGGGGGCGCGCGGAATAGTCAAATGAATTTTATCGCAACGGGGTGCTGAATTTGCCGCAAGTAAGGGCACAAGGGCCGGCGGGCTGAGGTGATGGCCGTCCAAAGCCTCGCTCCACTTCCCGCGGCCACAGACATGCCCCTAAAGGCCCCCTATCCAAACGGTGCCGAGAGGCGCTAACTGGGCCGGTCGATTGCAATTGCAAATGTCGCTGTCGATCGTGCTTGCCCGTCGAACCTGAGCTTCAAGGAACGGCTCACGAGGAGCGTTTCCATGCAGCGCACCCTGATCATGCCGGCCGAGCGGCGCCTTTATGCCATCGCACTCATGTGCGGGGCGATCTTTTGCTTCTCGGCGCTCGATGCCACGGCGAAATATCTCTCGGGCGTCGTACTTCTGCCTGTGATGCAGATCATCTGGGTGCGCTTTGCCGTTCATGCCGCTCTGAATGTGGTCTTCTTCGGCGGGCCCGCCCGTGTGCCCCGGCTGCTCAAGGCGCAAAAGCCCGGCTATCAGTGGCTCCGCTCGCTGTTCATGCTGGGGGCGACGTTTTTCAACTTTCTGGCCGTCAGCTATCTCCGGCTCGACCAGACGGTGACGATCTTCTTCCTCACACCGCTCATCGTCTCGGCGCTCGCTGGCCCGCTCCTTGGCGAATGGGTGGGCTGGCGGCGGCTCCTTGCCATCCTTGTCGGGTTTCTCGGCGTGCTGCTGGTGATGCGTCCGGGCTTTGGCGGCATCCACTGGGCCATCGTCTACTCGTTCGCTGCCACGTTGAGCTATGCGCTCTATAACATCGTCACGCGCTATCTGGCGGCCCACGACCGAGCCGAGGTCACCAATTTCTACTCGCCCCTTGCCGGCGTCATCCTGATGGCGCCGTTGGCGCTGTCGAGCTGGCAGACGCCGAGTGCGCCACACCACTGGCTCTTGATGCTTTTTCTCGGCGTCTCGGGTGGCTTTGGCCATTGGCTGCTCATCCACGCCCATCGCTATGCCAGCGCGCCGACGGTTGCGCCCTTCGTCTATTCGGGTCTCATTTGGATGACGATTCTGGGCTATGTGCTCTTTGGAGATGTGCCCGATCTCTGGACGCTTGCGGGCGGTGCCGTGGTTATCGGCTCGGGCCTCTATCTGCTCTGGCGCGAGCGCAGGCACACCTCGCCACCCGGCAACGGCGATCCGCGCGTTGGCGGCGCCGATGCAGGAGGCGACCAACCGGGGGCTCAGTCAGCGCGCCTTGGCGGGTAGGCCGCGCAGATAAGCAGATATGGCGAGCGGAAAAGAACATGTTCGTGCGTCATTGCCCGCTTATCCCATAGGCCGCGCGGATGCGGGCGGCGAGCGCCTCGAAGCGCCCCTCGGCAATTGCCGCCCGCATCGCCGCCATCAGCGCCTCATAGAAGTGCACATTGGCCCAGGTGAGCAGCATGGCGCCCAAATGCTCGCCCGCGCGCACGAGATGGTGGAGATAGGCGCGCGAATAGTCCCGCGCGGCCGGACATTTGCTCTCGGGATCGAGCGGGCCCGGGTCCTCGGCGTGGCAGGCGTTGCGCAGGTTGAGCTTGCCGGCCCATGTGAACGCCTGGCCATGGCGGCCCGAGCGGGTCGGCATCACGCAGTCGAACATGTCGACGCCAAGCGCCACCGCGTCGACAAGGTCGCGCGGGGTACCCACCCCCATCAGATAGCGGGGCTTGTCTGCGGGCAGGAGCGGCGCCGTCTCGGCAAGGGTCTCGAGCATGATCGCGCGCCCTTCGCCCACTGCGAGCCCGCCGATGGCATAGCCGGGAAAGTCCATTGCGACGAGCGCCTCGGCCGATTGCGCCCGCAAGTCGGCATAGGTGCCGCCCTGGACAATGCCGAAGAGCGCTTGGCCGGGCTTGCCAAGGCGGGCGAAGGCTGTGCGACTGCGCTCGGCCCAGCGAAGCGAGAGCTGCATCGCCCTTGCGGCCTCCTCATGGCTTGCCGGATAGGCCACGCACTCATCGAGCTGCATCTGGATATCGGAGCCCAGGAGGCACTGAATCTCGATGGCCCGCTCGGGTGAAAGGTCATAGCGCGCACCGTCGATATGGGACTGAAAGCGCACGCCCTCCTCGCTGATGGTTCTGAGCTTGGCGAGCGACATGACCTGATAGCCGCCCGAATCCGTCAGAATCGGTCCCGGCCAATTCATAAAGCGATGCAGCCCGCCGAGCCGTGCGATGCGCTCGGCGCCCGGGCGCAACATGAGGTGATAGGTGTTGGCGAGCACAATCTCGGCGCCCGTGCCCCGCACCTGCTCGGGGAACATGGCCTTGACGGTGGCGGCGGTGCCCACCGGCATGAAGGCGGGTGTTTGGATTTTGCCCCGCGGCGTGGTGATCTCGCCGAGCCGTGCGGCGCCGTCGCGCGCTTTCAGAGTAAAGCCGAACTCAGTCATAGGCCTGCAACAATGCCCCGCGCGCCGGATAAAGCAAGGTGGCATCGCCATAGGAATAAAAGCGATAGCGCCGGGCGATCGCGTGGGCATAGGCCGCCTTCATGGTCTCGAGGCCCGAGAACGCCGCCACCAGCATGAAAAGCGTCGAGCGCGGCAGATGGAAATTGGTGAGCAAGAGATCGACCGCGCGGAAGCGATAGCCGGGGGTGATGAAAAGGTCGGTCTCGCCCTCAAAAGGCCGGAGCCGGCCCGCCTCGTCGGCGGCGCTCTCGAGCAGCCTCAAAGAGGTTGTGCCCACTGCAACGACGCGCCCGCCCGCGGCTCGCGCGCGGTTGACGGCCTCGGCAGCCGCTAGGGGCACCCGGCCCCATTCGGGCTCCATGTGATGAGCTCGCGGGTCGGCCACCTTGACGGGCCGGAACGTCCCTGCTCCCACGTGGAGGGTGACGAAGGCGCGTTCGATACCGCGCGCTTCGAGCCGATCGAGCAGCGCCTCGCTGAAATGAAGCCCCGCTGTGGGTGCAGCGACGGCGCCTTCATGGCGGGCATAGACGGTCTGATAGTCGCGCGCATCCTCGGGTCGCAGCGGCCGGCGGGCGGCGATATAGGGCGGCAGTGGCGTCTTGCCGACGCTCAAGAGCGCCGCTTCGAGATCGGGCCCGGCAAGATCGAAGGCAATGGTCGCACGCCCCCCCTCGCCCACCGCCTCGACGCTTGCCTCGAGCAAACCCGCAAGGCAGACCGCACCGCCCTCACCGCCGCCCTCACCGAAGCGCAAGCGGTCGCCCGGGTGGAGGCGCTTCGCAGGCCGCGCCAGAACCCGCCAGCGATTGCTGCCGAGGCGGCGGTCGAGCGAGACGGACACCTTGGCACCTGGCGTGCCGGGGCGCAGTCGGCGCCCCTCGAGAAGGGCCTGCACGACCTTGGTGTCGTTGAGCACGAGGAGATCGCCAGGCTCGAGCAGGGCGGCCAGATCGCGGACGTGGACGTCGTTGAAGGACGGCTCGGCCTCCGGCCGGACCACAAGGAGGCGCGCGGCCTCGCGCGGGCGCGCCGGCGCAAGCGCAATCAGCGCCTCGGGCAAATCAAAGTCGAAATCCTCGATGCGCATATCCGCGTGCTTCTCTCATCTCTCACGGGGCCTTTTATGGCGCCTCTGATGGCGATGGCGCTTTTCATGGCGCCAACCGGGCAGACCGCCAGAAGCATGCGGCGCGACCTCCGGTCGCCCACCACTGCTGTCCGGTCGAACGGTTTTTCGCCTCCCCCTTCCAGGGGGAGGCCGGGCGGAGGGCGAAGCCCGAGGCCCGGGAGGGGGTCTTCGGAATTGCGGCAATAGTGTGCAACCATTTGATTGCGTACCAAGAATCACCCCCTCCC
>WGBL01000113.1 GCA_015494375.1 Hyphomicrobiales bacterium
ATACATGTGCCTGAAGGCCAAAAACCTTCATCGGGGTTCTCCTTTGCTGTGGTCGTTTCGCAACGCACAGCTTGGCGAACCCCGAACTGATTCGTCAGCTACAATCTCTCAGATGTTTCTGAACCTGTACAATGGCTTTCGCGCAATCGCCCGGCGCACAATCACGGGAGAGAATGTGAGAATGCAAGAAGGAGAGAATGAGCGCCCTTCAATGAGAAGACAAAGGCCTGGGAAGCAGCAACTTGCCCGCTCGTGAACACCAGGGGACAGCCTCAACTCGATGGGCGTATTTGGGAGCGAGCCCGATCGCGCTATAGTCGGCCCATGATCGCTCAGCAAACGATCGTCAGAGACGCAACGCCCGAGGATGCCGTACGCCTCGAGCGGGTCTTTCGCGAGTCCTGGCGGCACGCCTATCGCGGCATCATTCCCCATTGCGAGCTCGAGGCCATCATCGCCCGGCATGATCGCGGCTTCTGGCAGCGGATCGCGAAGGGCGCGGCCGGGCCCCTCGTGCTCGAAGTGGCCGGTGTGGTGGCGGGCTATGCGAGCTTTGGTCCATCAAGGGCGCGGGGCGGCGGCTATGAGGGCGAGATCTTCGAGCTTTATCTCACCCCCACCCACCAGGGCCTTGGTTTTGGCGAACGCCTCTTTGAGAGCGCCCGCCATCGCCTCGATGAGATGCGCGCACGCGGCCTCATTGTCTGGGCGCTCAGCGAGAATGAGAGCGCCTGCGCCTTCTATGAGCGCCGCGGCGGCCGGCCCGTGGCCAGGGGCGAGACGCATTTGGGTGGCAAGCGGCTTGAAAAGATCGCTTTCGGCTGGCCCGGCTAATCTAGCAACGTTTTGCCGTCGGCTGAGGTGTCCGCCAATTTGTGGCTGCATCCAGACACCAACTCGAGCCGACCTTTGCCCCTCACGGCAAGCTGGAGCGCAGGCGTGCGCCGAGCTCTTCGATATCCGTTGTGATGCCAGCCTGGGTCAGCTTCTGACGCACGAAGAGCCGCGCATGGGTGATCTCGGCCTGCGCTGCCTCCTCCGATAGGCCAAGCACGGCAGCAACCCGCGCCACCGAAAGCCCCTCACGCTCATGGAGCAGGAGGGCGCGCCGCCAGCTGATGGGCAAGTCGCCAATAAGGTTGATCAAGTAACGCTGCTCGTCTTCCATGGTTTCACCTTTGCGGGGCTCGGCGCTGTCGGCCACTTCGCGCGGCACAACGGCTTCCGGGCGCGCTGTCCCCTCGAGGCCTGCGGCGGCCTCCGGCGACTCGGCAATAATCGTGTCCGCGAGCAGCAGCTCGGCGTCTGGCTGGTAGAATTCGTAGAACTCCTCGCCGACCATCTCCTCCGCCTGGTCGATGGCGTCGGGTGGCGCGGGAGCCTCGAGGCTCAGCATCGCGCCGAACTGGCGGCTCGCGGCAACCTCGCAATCGAGCGCCTCGTAAAGCGCACACAAAAGCGCGTCGAAAAGCGCCTCTTCGCCGAGGCCGGCATGCCAATCGCGCTCGATGGCCGCCACCGCCTCGTCGACCACGTCGCGCAGTGTGGGATAGTTGGCGGGCAGATCGCCCGCAGCCCGCAGATAGGCGAGCTCGTGGCGCGCAATGCGTTCGAGGCGGGGCACGAGACGGGTGATCGCCTCAGCGGCGGACGTGCGCTCTTCCTGGGGTCTCGATTGGGCCGCGGCCTTGAGCTTGCGCAGCCGCGCGCGGCGCGATTGGCGGCGGTAGGCATCTTGTTTGCGAAGGCGTGCAATGTGGCGCTCGACCTCGCGCTGGAGACGGCCGAGGGCGGCATCGATGGCGCTCTCAAGCGTTGCCCCCTCACCACGAGCAGCGACGATGCGCTTGCCCGGAAGCGGCAAATGAAGCCTTGCCACAAACGATTTGTCCTTTTTCTTTGTTTGTGAAAGCGTGCCGTGAAGAACGGCGGGCACATCGGCATTCTTGGACAATCGCGGGAGCAGGTGCTTATCGAGCCATACGGTCACATGCCGCTCGATGTCGGCCTGGGCGGCCTTGTCGATGCCTTCAAATCGTAGCCTCACTTGCATGCCCCATGCCCTCCTTGCAATCGCCTGACGTCGTGAGCGGCAGTCGCTCGGTGCCGCGATGGGTAGTCACGCGAAGATAAGATCGGCACTTGCCCGATATCGCGAACCACGCCCGCGTCACGCCCCGAACCACGCCCGTCCCACCCCCGAACCGCAGCGCCTGACCTCCCAAAGCGGGTTCATCCCACGCGCTGATCGCAACACCACGTTTTGGGG
>WGBL01000114.1 GCA_015494375.1 Hyphomicrobiales bacterium
CTTTTCGGCGGCTCCGTTGCTGCTCTCGGCGCACTCTTCCTCGGGGCCAATGTCATCGCCTGCCTTGGTGGTCGCAAACGTCTCGGCGGCGCCAGGCGACTCGAGCGAACCGTCTCTGTCGGCCGAGCCGTCCACTCCGTAAGCTTCCGAGGGGGCCCCATCCGGTGGTGCTGCGATTGCCGCCACTTCATGCGGCGCCTCAGTCGGGGCTTGCTCAGCCGCCATGTCCCGGCCCTCTTCAGGCTGCTCGAGGGGCAGCCCCGCCTCGCTATCGCTGTCAGAGTCTAAGCCCGCCGCCGCATCGGCCGCAACCTCTTCGTTCGCATATGCCTCCGAGGCCTCCGAGCGCCGGTTGCGGCGCCCGCCCCGCCGCCCGCGACGGCGCGGGCGCTTGGCCCTGGCTTGTGTGCTTTCAACGCCTTCCGCGGGCTCCGCCGTCGCACTCTCGGCCTCCTCGAGCTGATCCGCTGCCGCTGCCCCGGCCTGCTCGACCATCTCGGCCGCCTCCGCAGCCTCGGCATCCACAATAGCCGCCTCGACCCTCTCCCTCTCATTGCGAGAGCGGCGCTTGCGGCGGCGTCGGCGGGCCTTTTTCTTTGGTGGCTCCTCCTCGGCCGCCAAAACGCCGTCAGGCGGTGCGAGGCCCCAATCGAGTTGGACCACGGCACTGGGAGCGCCGGTTTGTGTCTCCCGCGCCGCCACCTGCTCGATGGTGAAGTTAGCGCCTTGCAGCACCGGATCGCCGCTGACCATAACCCGCGCGCCATAGCGCTCCTCGAGATCGCGGATATAGTCGCGCTTGTGATTGAGGATATAGAGCGCCGCCTCGACCGAGGTCTTGGCCTGAAGGTCACCCTCGACGCCCCTCATGAAGGCATCCTCGAGCGCCCGCAGAACCGAGAGCGCCACCGACTCGACCGAGCGAATGACGCCCGTGCCCTGGCAATGGGGGCATTGCGAGGTGCTGCCCTCGAGCACGCCGGTGCGCAACCTCTGGCGTGACATCTCAAGGAGACCGAAGTGGCTGAGCCGGCCCACTTGAATGCGGGCGCGATCGTTCTTGAGGCATTCCTTGAGGCGCCGCTCGACGGCGCGGTTGTTGCGCCGCTCGTCCATGTCGATGAAGTCGATCACAATAAGCCCGGCGAGATCGCGTAGACGCAATTGCCGCGCAATCTCCTCGGCCGCCTCGAGGTTGGTGCTGAGCGCGGTCTCCTCGATCGAGTGCTCGCGCGTCGACCTGCCGGAATTGACGTCGATGGCAACAAGCGCCTCGGTCTGGTTGATGACGATATAGCCGCCCGACGGCAAGGGGACGATGGGCGAGAACATGGCGTTGAGCTGACGCTCAATCTGATAGCGCGAGAAAAGCGGCTCGGGCTCCTTATAGAGGCGCACGTTCTTGGCATGGCTCGGCATCAGCATGCGCATGAAGCTCTTGGCCTGCCGATAGGCCTCCTCGCCGGCCACCAGAACCTCGTCGATGTCCTTGGAATAGAGATCCCGGATCGAGCGCTTGATGAGATCGCCCTCCTCATAGACAAGCGCCGGTGCTGTCGATTTGAGCGTGAGATCGCGGACGTTCTCCCAGAGCCGGAGCAAATACTCGAAGTCGCGCTTGATCTCGGCCTTCGAGCGGCTGGCGCCCGCGGTCCGCACGATGACGCCCATGCCCGGCGGAACCTCGAGTTCGCTCGCGATCTTGCGCAGGCGCTTGCGGTCGACCGGGTTGGTGATCTTGCGCGAGATGCCGCCGCCGCGCGCCATGTTGGGCATCAGCACCGTGTAGCGCCCGGCAAGCGAGAGATACGTGGTCAGTGCCGCCCCCTTGTTACCCCGCTCCTCCTTGACCACTTGCACAAGAATGATCTGACGGCGCTTGATCACCTCCTGGATGCGGTACTGGCGACGCAGGCGCCGCGATGGGTCAACCCTGGCTTCCTCAATGGCGTCATCGGCGCCAACCGACTCAACATTGTCTTCGTGGTCATTGTCTTCGTCGTCACCGATTGCGCCGCGCTCATCGTCGCGCTCCTCAAGCGCCGTATTCGCCTCATTCGCCTCGTCGGGCGCTAGCTCATCGGCCGCTGCCTCGAACTCTTCTGCGTCTTCGTCAGTCTCACCCTCTTCGGCCTCACCTTCTTCCTTGGCCCAAGGGCCGTCGACACCGGCCTCGCGCTCGTCGGCCTCGATGTCTTCGAAAGAGGCCCCGGCTGCGGGCTCATCCATCGCACTGGGCTCGAACCCATCGCCACCCGGCTGCCCTTCCACTTCTTGCGCGACTTCTTGCGCGCCTCTGGCGGTATGCGTCTCGTCGTCGATCTCGACACCGGAGGGAGAGGGGCTCTCGGCGATAACCAGCCTTTCCGAGCCGGCGATCACCTCGAGCACCGAGACCGTGGTGTGGCGCTCCTCGCCCTCATCCGCTGCGCCTCCTGAGGCGCCTCCACCACTTCTGCCGGTGCTGGCGCCGCCGCCAGCGCCAGTGCCACGCTCGTTCGCCGCACCCGTCTGCTCCGCAACCGCCTCGGATTGGGCAGCCGGCGTGAGCTCGCCGGCTTCCGCCTCGCCATCATCCGTCTCGCGATCAGGAGCACGTCCAGAGGCCCGCCGCCCTCTTGCCGGCCGCTTGGCCCGACTGGCACGCCTTGACCCTTGCGCCTCGGCGTCGCCCTCGAGACCCTCTGCCCGGCCGATTTCCGCCTGCCGCTCGGCCTCTTCGGCCAGCAGAGCCTCGCGGTCGGCAACAGGAATCTGATAGTAGTCGGGATGGATTTCGCTGAACGCCAGGAAGCCGTGACGATTGCCGCCATATTCCACGAACGCCGCTTGCAGCGACGGCTCAACCCGCGTCACCTTGGCCAGATAGATATTGCCCCGTAATGGCCGCCTGGCGGCCGATTCGTAATCGAACTCCTCTACCCGTCCGTCCTTGAGCACCACGACCCGTGTCTCCTCCGGGTGTGATGCGTCGATAAGCATTTTGTTCTTCTCGTCCATAGTGAAGGTTCCCTCGCACCTGCATGTGTGCCGGGCGGCCCGCCATCGCCAAGGTGGCCAAGGGCCACAAGGCGCGCGCCAAAAAGCCGGCTGGGCAAGGTGCGGAAATGATGTCGCCGTCTCGGCACCGCGAAATCGCGGCGGCCCAAGCGCATCGAGGCGCCCGGAGCCCGCGATGGCGCAAAACATGCGGCCCGACGCTGAGGCCGGCATGCTCTTGCTGAGTTGCGCGAGAGGCGTGTTGTCATGATTCGTTGCTATCCAGTCATGGATGCACAATTCGAACTGGTGGTCGCCAATTGATCGAACTGGTGGTCGCTAATCGAAAACTGGTGGTTGCCAGCCGAACACACGCTTGCCAGTCTTGACCATGGTCTTGACCACAGGCCGAATGGAAACATCCGAGTGGGGCATGGCCCCAAGATTCCTGCCGGGTCCCCTTACCTCGTTCGGGTTCCCGAGACTCTTGTCGGGTCCCCTTTCAGGTTCCTGCCGGGGCCCTTGTTCCTGCCGGGTTCCTTTTGTCATGTGCCATGGTTGTCATGCGCTGTCGCCCGACTCCACGGCGGCACGGGCACCCGACGAGCCCGGACCAAACCACAAAACCGCCTGACTCGTGCAACCTCCCAATTCGATGCCAAGCCACGACGGAAAAACTTCTATGCGCTGGCGAAGCCTGAGACCACACATCCTGAGGGCCCAGCGCCATCGCCGGCTTGAACGCTGAGTTGGCAAAGCCTCAAGAGAGATCCTTTGCCGGCCTTCGACCAACGGCTCGTTCCGATCGACAACCCAATCCAACAACGGATCAAGGGGGGCCAACTGCAGATCACACCCTGCCCAAGGCCCGAAAGCCCCGCCACGGCAGCCAGCGCGCAGGTCAATGGCAAAGAGCGCTCTCACGTTCCCGCCCACGGCAAGGAACACGATCACGCTTCCGCCAACGGCAATATGCGCAGATGCGCTCCGGCGGTCGGCTGGCTCTCGGTGCTCCTGGGCGCTCTTGGGCGCTCCTGGGCGCCCCGGTCCGAAACGATCACGATGGACGGGATTGTTTCGAAACGATGTGCCTCTATTTACGTGCTGGCGGTGAGACTGGCAAGCTTGAAGCCTCCTTGGTCATCGATTTTTCCCGTCTGACAACGCCTTATTAACACAGAACAGGTTAAACGAGGCGTTAAAGGGGCCTCCCGCCGCTCCGGCGTTGAGCTCCGGCCAGGGTGCCCGGATGGCACCGACGGGCGTCATCATTTCTCCAAGCTCTTGTGATTGCTGGCGGGGCGTGCTCAAAGGGCCTGGCAAGACCCCGTGCGACGAGGGCATCAAGCGCTCCAAGGACGGGGCGACATCCAGACGGCAGGACAGGCGGGGGGGAGGCGAAACCGGAAAGGGCTGTGAGGGCCGCGAAGCCGGAATGGGCGGCGGGAGCGGTGAGGCCAGAATGCGGGGCGCATTAAATGCTTGGGCGTATTATCTCGATTGCCGGGCAAGCCCGAGGACCCTGGCCGGCCAAGATAAAGGATTGAGCTGACCCGGAATGACGGGGTGAAGCCGGAACAAGGGGGCGAAGCCAGGGGGTGAGGCATGGTCTGCAAACTCGGTCATTGGCAAATTGTCCGGCGCTTCGCACAGCGACTGTGGGCACGCCATGCTCCCTCGATCGGGCCGGTTGGGCGCACCGAGCCCAACGTCGCGCCGCTCGGGCCAGCGGCCACACCGTCGAGGCACAAGAGAGCGCGCCGGTCGGCAATGCCTGCAACACCAAGCAGCGACACCCGCTCAGCGGCTCACAAGCTCTTTCCGCTCGCTCTACCCACCCTCCTCTTTGCTAGCCACATCGGCCCGGGCCCGTCCGCTCTTTTCGCTCAGACGGCGCTCGCCGCCTCGCCCGCCGCGGTGCCGCGTCCCGAGCTTGTTGCCAGTGGCGCCCGACTGAGTGGCAACCGCGAACGCACGCGGCTCGTTGTCGATCTCTCGCGCCATATCAAAGAGAGTGAGCTCGACGTCTTTACGCTCGCGCGCCCCTATCGGGTGGTCATCGACATGCCGGCAGTCGAGTTTCGCTTGCCGACGGGGCTCGGGCGCAAGGGCAAAGGGCTTGTGCACAGATTTCACTACGGCACCTACGTCGCGGGGCGCGCACGCATCGTCGTCGAGGTTGCGGGGCCCGTGCGCGTTGCCAATGTGCGCGTGGCCAAGTCCGGCATCAAGTCCAGCATCATAGGGCCCGCGCGCCAAGCGCCGGCGCAGCTCGTGCTCGAAATCGTCCCTAGCACGCCCGAACGGTTTCTTCGCGTCATCGAGGAACGCCGGCGCTGGCGGCCACGCATCCGGCTCGAAGCGCCTGCCAAGGCGAGCACGGTCGATTCGGCGCGTGACGGGCGCACCGTCATTGTCATCGACCCGGGCCATGGCGGCATCGACTCGGGCGCCATCAGCCGCAATGGCACGCTCGAAAAATTCGTCGTTCTCCGATTTGCCAAGCTGCTTCGCAAAAAACTGCTCGAGCATGGCCATGATGAGGTGATTCTCACTCGCGACCACGATGTTTATGTGCCGCTCGGTAAACGGGTCACGTTTGCCCAGTCCAAGAAAGCCGATCTGTTCATTTCGCTTCATGCCGACTTCGTCTCACGGCGCTGGGCGAAGAAGGCGCGCGGCGCCACCGTCTACACATTGTCCGATCGCGCCTCGGACCAGATATCGCGCGAGCTCGAGCAACACGCCAACCGCTCCGACATTATCGCGGGCGTCGAGTTTGCCGAGGAGTCGCAACCGGTGCGTAAGATCCTGGTCGATCTCTTGCGGCGCGAGACGAACCTGCGCACCCTGGCCTTCGCCGGCACGCTGGTTGACGAGTTACGGCGCGCAACCCGCCTCAAGCAGGAGCCGCATCGCTCGGCCGCGTTCCGCGTCTTGAAAGCGCCCGAGATTCCTTCAGTTCTCATCGAGCTCGGCTATCTCAGCAATGCCATCGATGAGAAACTCCTCAAATCTCAGGCCTGGCGCGAGAAGGTCGCCGAGCAGATTGCTGTGGCTGTCGACAAGTATTTGGAACAGCGCGTCGCAAAGTTGCCGTATTAAAGCGAACTGTATGGGCCCCAAGGTGTGCCCGCACGGCCACATCTCGTCCGCATCCTGCGAAAAGTGCTGGACCGATAAGCGTTATTGGCGCAAATCTGCGGTGTGGTCGTGGCGTCAGAGCGCAACCGGGGGTATCGAACCAAAAACGAGAAAAACGAGGATGAACGGGCGCCGGCACGGCTCCCAACACCAAATCGACAAGCATGGTACCAACGACCCCGATACTTCCACCTGAAGTACCGAAACGTCGCCGCTCGCGCCTGCTGCGGTTTCTCGGCTTTTTGTTCTCGGCCGGTGTCATCGTGTTTGTGGCCACGTCGGCAGGCCTCGGGCTTTATCTTTGGCAAATCTCAAAAGACTTGCCCAACTATGAGGTGCTCGCCAAATACGAGCCGCCCGTGATGACGCGCATCCACGCCGCCGACGGCCGCCTGATTGCCGAATTCGCCCGCGAGCGGCGCATATTCGTCCCCCTCAACACGGTGCCCAAGCGTGTTATCAACGCCTTCCTGTCGGCCGAGGACAAGAACTTCTTTCGCCATGGCGGGCTGGATTTCCAAGGAATCGCGCGGGCGCTCATCAACCACTTCGTATTCGGCAGGCGGCTGACAGGCGCCTCGACCATCACCCAGCAGGTGGCCAAGAACTTCTTGCTTTCGAGCGAACGCACCCTCACCCGCAAGGCCAAGGAGGCCATCCTGGCGATGCGGATTGAGCGGGCGTTCTCCAAAGAGCGCATCCTCGAACTCTATCTCAACGAGATCTACCTCGGGCTGAGCTCATATGGGGTCGCTGCGGCGGCCCTCAACTACTACGGCAAGAAGCTCGATGAGCTGACCAATGCCGAAGCCGCCTACTTGGCGGCCCTGCCCAAGGCACCCAACAACTACCACCCCTTCAGGCGCACCAAAGCGGCAATCGAGCGCCGCAACTGGGTGCTGTTGCAAATGTTCAAGAACGGCTTCATCACACGCAAAGAGTATGAGGAAGCCAAGGCCTCACCGCTTAACGTCAACCCGCGCCCATTCGGTGCACGCATCTTCGCCGCCGAGTTCTTCGCCGAAGAGGTGCGTCGCGAGCTGCTCAAACGGTATGGTGAGGAAAAACTTTATGGCGGCGGCCTGTCGGTGCGCACGACACTCGATCCCAAGCTGCAGCGCCTCGCCAAGAAGGCACTCGTCGATGGCCTCGTCCGGTACGACCGCCGCCATGGCTGGCGTGGGCCTGTCACCAGCATCGACATCAGTAGCGATTGGGGCGAGGCGCTGGCCGAGGTGCCGATGCCGAGCGACATACTGCCCTGGCGGCTTGCGGTGGTGCTCGAGGTCTCGCGCCGCGAGGCCCTCGTCGGCCTGCGGCCGGGCCGTGTCAAGAACGGCCAGCTTGAGAAAGCGCGCAAAACGGTCGTGCTCAGCTATAATGCAATCAAATGGGCACGCCCGCGGGGCGGCAATGTCGCCAATCTGCTCAAACCGGGCGATGTGGTCTATGTGGCGCCGGACGACAAGAAGAAAGGCGCCTGGGCGCTCATGCAGAAGCCCGAGGTGGATGGTGCCATCGTGGTCATGGACCCCCACACCGGCCGCGTGCGGGCGCTTGTGGGCGGTTTCAGCTTCGCAGAAAGCCAGTTCGATCGCGCGACCCAGGCCCGCCGCCAACCCGGCTCGGCGTTCAAGCCGTTCGTCTATGCCACCGCCCTCGACAACGGCTATACGCCCTCGACGGTGGTGCTCGACGCTCCCATCACCATCGACCAGGGCCCCGGGCAAGAGCCCTGGCGGCCCGAGAACTACGGCGGCAAATTCGCCGGCCCTTCGACGCTCCGCACCGGCATCGAGCGCTCGCGCAACCTCATGACAGTCCGACTTGCGCGCGATCTCGGCATGCCGCATATCTCGGAGTATGCTCGCCGCTTCGGCATCTATGACAATCTGTTGCCCGTGCTGTCTATGTCACTGGGCGCTGGCGAGACCACGCTGCTGCGCCTGACCACTGCCTACGCGATGCTCGCCAACGGCGGCAAACAGGTGCGCGCCACCCTTATCGATCGCATTCAGGACCGTTGGGGGCGCACCATCTGGCGGCACGAAATCGGCCGCTGCATCGATTGCAACCAGCCCGAATGGGAAGGCCAAGACGAGCCCGAGATCAAGGATTTGCGCAAGCAGATCATCGATCCCCACACCGCCTATCAGATCACATCTATGCTTGAAGGCGTGGTCCAAAGGGGCACCGGGCGGCGCGTCAAGGCCGTTGGCAAGCCGCTCGCCGGCAAGACCGGCACCACAAATGACGAAAAGGACGCCTGGTTCATCGGTTTCTCGCCCGATCTCGTGGCCGGCGTCTTTGTCGGGTTCGACACGCCCAAGCCCATGGGCAAGGGCGAGACGGGCGGCCGCGTCGCCTCGCCCATCTTCCGCGACTTCATGAAGATGGCGCTTGCCGGCAAACCCGCGGTGCCATTCCGCGTCCCCCCCGGTATCAAATTCGTCCGCATCAACCGCAAGACGGGGCTGCGGGCCAGGCCGGGTGATCCCGACGCCATCCTCGAGGCCTTCAAGCCCAACAATGAGCCGCAAGAGTTCCAGGTCGACTATTTCGGCACCGACAGTGCCACCGATCCTTGGCTCCAACCCTCGATCAACTCCGGGCGCGGCCTCTATTGAGGTAAATTCCCCGATTTCTGTTTAGAAAGCAGCGAGATTGCTTTTGAGAGACCATCTCGCGTCGAGAAAGGATTCTAAGCCCGCGTAGACCAGGGCTAAGGGGTCCTGTTTACAGCTGCGGCACAGCCAACTATTGATTGCACCGAAACTCCTCGCCACGAAAAACGTCAACGAATTAAGATGGAGTTTGGAAATGCGCGCGGAAGCCCAAAACGTGGTCGACCAGATCAAGGAGTGCCTGGCACTCCTGAGGAGGCATCTTTGACTGGGACGCCGCCAACAAGCGTCTCGAGGAGCTCAACGCTTTGGCCGAGGACCCCGCGTTGTGGAACGATCCGGCACAAGCGCAAAAGATCATGCGCGAGCGCCAGCGCCTCGATGATGCGCTCAGCACCTATAGGCGCCTCGAGCAGGAGCTCGCCGACAACATCGAGCTCATAACGCTGGCCGAGAGCGAGGGCGACGAGGACGTCGCGCAAGAGGCCGAGGCGGCGCTCAGGGCGTTGCTCGCCGAGGCCCGCAGGCTCGAGCTCGAGGCCCTGCTCTCGGGCGAGGCCGATGCCAACGACTGTTATCTCGAGGTCCACGCCGGAGCGGGTGGCACCGAGAGCCAGGACTGGGCGCAGATGCTCGTGCGCATGTACACCCGCTGGGCCGAGCGCAAGGGCTTCAAGGTCGATCTCATCCAGTCGAGCGCCGGCGAGGAGGCGGGCCTCAAGTCGGCCACCTTGCTTATCAAGGGCGAGAACGCCTATGGCTGGCTCAAGACCGAGTCGGGGGTCCATCGGCTCGTGCGTATCTCGCCTTTCGATTCGAACGCCCGGCGCCACACGAGCTTTGCCTCGGTCTGGGTCTATCCGGTCGTCGACGATGAGATCGAGATCGAGATCAACGAGGCCGATTGCCGTATCGACACCTATCGCGCCTCGGGTGCCGGCGGCCAGCATGTGAACACCACCGACAGCGCCGTGCGCATCACGCACCTGCCGACCGGCATCGTCGTGCAGTGCCAGAGCGAGCGCTCACAGCACAAGAACCGGGCCACCGCCTGGGCCATGCTGCGGGCGCGGCTCTATGAGGCGGAGCTGCAAAAGCGCGAGGAGGAGGCCCAGGCCGAGGCGGCCAGCAAGACCGAGATCGGTTGGGGACACCAGATCCGCTCCTATGTCTTGCAGCCCTATCAGATGGTCAAGGACCTGCGCACGGGCGTCGAGAGCCCAGACCCGACGGCTGTGCTCGATGGTGACATCGACCGTTTTCTCGAGGCGGCGCTCGCGGCCCGTGTCGAGGCGGGCGGCAAGGGGCAAGCCGCCGATGAGGCCGGGGCGGATGCCGACCGCGCCAAGGCCTGATGGCCGGTGGAGCCGATGGAATAGGTCCGCCGAGCAAAAGGACCCACGCGCGCTAACGATGTTCCGCTGCGCCCCCGCGTGGCGCCCATCTGCAAAACAACGCGGAGAGGGTTCTCGTCGTTTCATCGTCCCCACGCCGCACAATCGGTCATTCATTGTGCGGCCTGATAGTGTGTCCTGATATGAGTTGATGAGCGGCGATGAAAGGCGGCGCTGTGATTTGGTGCTCGCCCGCATGCCTCAGTCCAACAACCCGACCCCGACAACTTGAACCCGACTGCGACAACCTTTTTTGAGCCCAACTCCCACAACCTTTGCGTGACTACTTGAGATTGGCAAAGGCGATGGGTGAGTCGAATTTCTTGCACCAGAGCCAGACCTGATCGTATCTGTCGAGATCGATCCGCTCGGGCACGATGTACTCTTGGCCGCCGCGGTTTTTCCTGAGCTTGGCAATGATGGTGCCGCGCACATAGCCGCCCTTGCCAAAGGCAACCCGCGGATCGGGCGCGCCGTCGAGGCGGAAATCCTTGGCGAAGACGACCTTCGCCAGTGCGCCATCCTTGACGATCATCACCCGGCCGCTCACGCGATGCCCGTCGCGCCCCTTGAATGCGCCACGCATGACGACTTCCCCCATAACTTCGCCTGCCTGTGCGGGCACCGCGCCCGGGGCCACGCCCAGCACCACGGCGACAACGGCAAACAAACAAGCTTTGATCATTCGAGCCATCTTTTTTTCCTCGTGACACGTTCCCGGGCATGAACAGGCGCGCCAGCCCTCGCAGGCGCCGATTGTCTATAGTACGATCGGGAGGCGCAGAAGGTTGCCTGCTTACCCGCCCTGGACACGACCCGAACAGCACCCTTTCATGGGGACTTCACGGAGGTTTGACACGTGCGCACGCCTGCCCTTTTCATCTGCCATGGCTCGCCCGAACTCGCCATTCACGAGACCCCGGCCCATGTTGCGCTCAAAAGGCTCGGCACGACACTCGCACGACCAAAAGCAATCCTTGCCGTCTCGGCCCATTGGGAAACGGATGAGCCCCGGCTGAGCGCTGCACCCCATCCGGAGACGATCTATGATTTCGGTGGCTTCGATCCGCGACTTCGCGAGATCCGCTATGGTGCACCGGGCGCACCCGAGCTCGCCGACCAAGCGCTCGCCCTCCTTGAGGCGGCGGGCATATCCGCATCACGCGACCCGGCCCGCGGCTTCGACCATGGCGTCTGGGTGCCGCTCTCGCTCGTCTTCCCCGAGGCGGAGACGCCCATTGCCCAGCTCTCCATACAGCCCGCCCGCGGACCCGACCATCATCTCGCCCTCGGCGCGGCGCTTGCCCCATCTGCGCGATGAAGGCGTCATGATCATTGCCTCGGGCGCAACCACACACAATCTGCGCGCCATCTGCGCGCCTTCTTCGGCCGCCCCCTCGACGCCGAGCCGCCTCTCTGGGTGCGCGCGTTCAATGACTGGCTGGCGGGGTGCCTGCTTGCGCGCGACGTCGAGAGCCTGCTCGACTACCGCACACGCGGGCCCCATGCGGTTGAGAACCAGCCCACCGATGAGCATCTGCTAGCGCTCTTTGTCGCCCTCGGCGCAAGCCCCGAAGGCGAGCCGATCGTGCGCAGCCACGCAAGCTATGAGCATGGCGTGATCGCCATGGACATCTACCGCTTCGGCTGAGCTCCGTTTCTGCGGCCCCCGCCGCGCCAAAGAACCATTTGCCAATCGGTGCAAATTGTGGCGCAATTCGCCGCGGCATTTCCTGGCACGCCCCAACCACATGAGGCGAGCCCCACCGCGCGATGGTGCGCGCAAAGGCGGAGCAAAGCATGCCGGAGAAGAGGCGCCAAAGGCTCAAATCGATCAGTCCGCGACGGCTGGTGCGCCGCCTCAAGCCCACCCGCTCGATCGGCGCGGCACCGGGCTGGGCCTCGTCACGCCATGGCGTGGGACTGCGCCGCAAGGGCCGCTTTCGGGTTCGCCGCCCACCCCTCAAGGTCTATGGCAGCATCGGCAGCCTCGAGGTGCGGCTTGCGCGCTCGCGTGGCGATCTGCGGCGCGCCCAGCGGCTCCGCTATCAGGTCTTTTACGAGGAGATGTCGGCAATCCCCGATGCCACCGCCATGTTCCGGCGCCGCGACGAGGACAGGTGGGACCCCATCTGCGATCACCTCCTGGTCGTCGATCATGGCGCCGTGCCCGCCGGGCGCCGCAGACGCTGGCAACGCCCGCGCGTCGTCGGCACCTATCGCATCCTGCGCCAGGACATCGCCGAGGCCCATGGCGGCTTCTATACGCAAGGGGAGTACGACATCGCCCCACTCATTGCCCGCAAGGGGCCCGGGGTCCGCTTCATGGAGCTCGGCCGTTCGTGTGTGCTCCGTCCCTATCGGAACCGCCGCACGGTCGAGCTTTTGTGGCATGGCCTTTGGGCCTATGTCCGCGAGCACGGCATCGACGTGATGATCGGATGCGCGAGCTTTCCCGGCGTCAATCCCGAGGCGCTCGCAACGCCCCTCTCATTCCTCTATCACAATGCGCTCGCGCCCGAGGAATGGCGGGTGCGCGCCCATGAGCATCTCCATGTCGAGATGAATATGCTTCCGCCCGACAAGGTCGACAATCGCGCCGCTCTCAGGGCGCTGCCGCCACTCATCAAGGGCTATCTGCGCCTTGGCGCCTATGTCGGTGATGGCGCCGTCATCGACCATCAGTTCGGCACCACCGATGTGCTCATCATTTTGCCGGTGGAGGCAATCGACCCGCGCTATTTCTCCCATTTCGGTGCGCCGGACGAGGAGGGGGCACGCATTGCGCCGCCCAGGGAGCGCAAGCGATTTCTGCGGCGCTGACGCCTTCGAGCATAAGCATGTCTGGCTTGAATAGCAGCTTTGCTCGCGTTCTTGAACCAACCGGCGCACCCGCTCGCCTCAAAAGGTCCATGGC
>WGBL01000115.1 GCA_015494375.1 Hyphomicrobiales bacterium
GCATGAACCGGCGATCCAGGGCCAAGAGTCGCAACCGTCTATGTCTGTTACCCTGGATGCCCGGGTCTGCTCCCCGGGTCAGGCCCGAGGACGGGCATGACCAGGGGTGGGAGCGGGCACGGGTGGCGAGGCGTGCAAGTGGCGCTCAGGCCGTGCAACTGAGTTGATGGCGTGTGTGGGGAGCCGACGGAGTGATACGCCGCCCGGCACTGAGTAAGCCTTCGGCCTGCTCCTGCGCTTTTCCGATTCACGCAAGTATTAGCCATTCATTAAGGCTGTTGCGCGATAGTTGGAACTCGCAATATTCTAAGACTCCCCTTCTCCGACAACCTACGGTAGAAATGTCGGCGCTGCGTGGGAACGGATCATTTTAGTCAATCTCGTCAATCTCGTCAGTTGGTCGAAGTGAGATCATGTCCCAGCCACAGCCAAGCCTAGCGACCACCCCTCAGGTTTCCGCCCTCAGCCGTATTGTCCCCGATCGCCGTCGCCACAAGAGAGTGGCGCTCCAACTCCTGGGGCGCTTCATGCATGTTCAGTCAAAGCGCGAGTATCCTTGCAAGCTGATCGACATCTCCGTTGGCGGGGCCGCCATCCAGTCGCCGCATCTGGTGCCGGAAGACGAGCGGATCGTCGCCTACTTCGACGAGATCGGCCGTCTCGAGGGGATCGTTGTCCGGCGCTTTGAGGCGGGCTTTGCATTCGAAATCGTTGCCACGCGCCACAAACGCGAGAAGCTGGCGGCGACGCTCACCTGGCTCGCCAATCGCAATGTGCTCAATTTGCCCGAAGGCCGCCGCCACGAGCGCATCATCCCCAAGCACAACCAGTCGCTGTTGCGTTTTGCCGACGGCTCGGTGGTCAACTGCCGCCTGCTCGACATCTCGGTGAGTGGCGCCTCGGTGGCCGTCGATGTGAGGCCCCACATTGGTGCGGAGCTGGTCTTGGGCCGCCTGCGGGCGCGTGTGGTGCGCCATCACGAGCACGGCCTCGGGCTCGAGTTCATTGATATTCAGAACGCCAATGCATTGAGGCGCTATTTCGGTTGAGCAGGGCCTCGGGCGCCGCTGAGCCTGGTGAGCAACCCAAGCAAGGTCTCCGGGCGCACGGGCCCCTCGTTCCTGGCGACCCACTGGGCGAGAAACGCCTCTCTCTCATAGGCCGCCATCAGCATGGCCTGCTTGAGCGCGGTGGTATCGGTCGTGCCGTGCTTTTTCTCGAGCGACGCGCGGAGTGCCGGCTTGGCGAGCGCCTCATCGAACGCGCTCCAGGCGAGCCTGAGCTTGCGCGCCGCGCGGATGACGCGACGGCGATAGAGGTTCTCAAGAAAAGCGTCGCCGAACTCGCGATCGACTTGGGCGGCAAAGCGCGCCCGGTTCTTGAACAGCACCTCGAGCGCGCGACGGCGCTTCTCGATGGGCTGATCGAGGTCATATAGGACGGTCTCGGTGGCGCTCGAGACGAGATTGCCTTTCAAGAGCGCCGGCAGCTCGAGAAATGAGAGCGTGGACGGCCCCCAGAGCACATAGCCGTAAGCCATCAGAAGGCCCACCAGCAGCCCCGCAAGAAACTTCGCCATTGCGATTTGTTCTCCGTCGCTTTCCTTTGTGCTCGGTGCTTTCAGCGCACTTTGCTTGTTTCTATGGTTTCAGATGTTCTCCTGTTGCCTCTTCAGCCCCCTTCTTTGTCGGCCTTTTCCTCGGCTTCGTCGCTGAGGCCGCTGAGATAGTCCTCGGTCGTGCGCACCCGCGGCCGCTCGCCAAACGCCATCGGATCGCCCCCCTCTTCTGAAAGGGCGACGATCCGGCAATCGTCGCACATCTTGATGAGGTCGAGCTGGCTGGCCGTTTGGAACATCGGGTTCTTGCCATGAAGCGTGGCGATGATACGCTCGATGGTCGATTTGGCGGCAAACGGGCGGCCGCAGCGGATGCATTCAAAGGGCGACTCTTCGTTGAGCACCACCGGGGAGAGGGCCGCGGTGGTGAAGTCGTAACGCGGCTCAAGCGTGATCACATGCTCGGGACATGTGGCGACACAAAGCCCACACTGAACGCACGCCGCCTCGGTAAAGCGCACCTCGGGGCGGTCGGGGTTGTCGGCCAGGGCGCCGGCCGGGCAACAGCCGACACAGGCGAGGCAGAGCGTGCAGCCCTCTTTGCGAATGGCGATCCGACCATAGGGCGCGCCCTCGGGCAACGCGATCACGTCGGGAACCTCGGCGGCGGGTGCACCCTCATGGAGTTTGGCGAGGGCGAGGCGGGCCAGCTCGCGCTTGTTCGCGGGCAGGAGGAATGAGGCGGGCCGCGGCCCCTCGCTGCGTGGGAGGTCGTACAAGCGCCCTTCGATCGCATCGGGGTCGCTTTCGCACCACAATATCGCGCGTCGTGGGCCGAAACCGAGTGCCTCGAGTATGTGATTGGTGAGCGCTATCTCGGCTTCGAGCGCGGTGAGCTCGCCGGCGCGCTCAGGCGCGGCGAGGAGCACGATGCCTGCCGCACCGGCGGCAAAGAGGCTCGCCAGGATATGATGGCCCACCTGGGTGATGCTGTAGAGGCCGAGCGGCAGGACATCGTGGGGAAGGCCGCGGCCATAGCGCGCCATGGCGGCAATGAGCTCGCCTCCGTGGCGCTCCTCGTAAAGGAGGAGGATGGGCCGCTCGCCGCCTGCATTGAGATAGGTCTCGAGCATGAGCCGCGCGCGGCCGATGACATCGCGCGCCTGCGGGAACGTGTAAGCTATGGCGCCCGTCGGGCAATGGGCGCTGCAGCTGCCGCAGCCGCCGCATATGGCGGGATCGACGACGATGTGATCGCTGTTCTCCTTGTCCTCGGCAATGGCGGAGAGGGGGCAATGGTCGAGGCACTTGCTGCAGCCCACCTTGCCGCTGCGGCCGTGGGCACAAAGCCCGGCATCATAGGTGACATAGAGCGGCTTCTCGAACTCGCCGACATAGTCGACGATCTCGAACATGGCTTTGGCCACCGCCGCCGGGTGGTCGGGATCGACGCGGAAATAGCCGTCGCGGCGGCTGGCGTCGCGCACGAGAGGCGTGCCGCCCGAGAGATCGAAGATGAGATCGCAGCGCGAGCGCGCCCCGTCGCGCGGCAGGGTGAAAGTCAGAGCATCGCGCGATGACGGCACCATCTCGGCATAACCATCGACCACCACCTCGAAGCTGCCGAGCGCACCCTCGAGTTTGCTGATCCGCCCCTTGCAGATCGGAAAGCGCACGACACTCGGCGGCAGCACGTCCTCGCTGCTCGTGAGCAGAAGGGTGACGCTGAGCCGTCCGGCGAGCGCCTCGGCCACCTCGATCGCCCTCTGGCCGGCGCCATAGACGAGGCATTGGCCCTCGGACTTGATCGTCTTGAGCCCCGCCGCCTGCGGCTCGTAGGTGGCGGCGGCGAGAAGAGCGGCCATCTTGGGGCCCGCCCGCGTGCCCGCCTCGCACCAGCCCGCAAGCTCGCGGATGTTGACGAACTGCGGCTCGGGCTTTGCCATCTCCTCGGCGATCTCGGCAAAGAGGGGCGCCTCCTGGGTGCAGGCGACAATGAGCGGGGCATCCCCTTCGCGCTCTTCGAGTGCTGCCCGGTAGCGTTCGATCTCGTCACGGCAAAGCGCGCTGTGAACCTTGATCGCATCGTGGCCGGGCGCATCTGTGGAGCGCCCGCGCCCGAGCGCGCGGGTCAAGAGCGCCGCGTCGATCGCCATCGTGCGCTGGCAGTTGCAAACGAGGAGCCGCGGTTGGCGGGTCCCATTGGTTTCATCTTTCTCGTCGGACGTGTTGGGCATTTCCGTTCCACTCTTCCCACGCGGAATTGGTTGCGAGTTGTGTTGTTATTCCAAACTGCCTTTTCCTTGTCGCCGGCCGGAGGCGCGGAGTTGTTGGCTCGCCCGAGCCGCATTTCGCCGATCGTCCAATTGACCGAATCTCCGCTTATCCAATCGCCGAATGGCCCGCTCCTTCGCGCATCGGGTCGCGCCGCTCCTTCTGGCCTCGAGACCATGGGCATAGTAGTATGCGCCATGAGCATGTGCCAGCGAGCAAATCGGAGAAGAGGGCCTCGAAGTGCCGAATGCGGCGGCTGCACGCCATAGGTTTGGATTTGGAGGCACGGGTGCCATGGGTGGTGAGCCGCGATCGATCTCTATCTCGGTCGGTGTTGTCGTTGCCTGCGAGGAGACCGCGAGCCAATGGATCGATGCGCTCTGGCGCCCGGTCGGCATTGTGGTGGGGGCGCCCGAGATTGCACCCTGGACCGAGCTCAAGCGTGGGCCTGGTTTCGTTCACTATTTCGCGGGCACCTTCGCGCTCGAGCTCCATCGTCGCGAGACGGAGGCCTATCTCGTCAACCTCGCCAACGAGGAGCCTGTGGTCTATGTGGTCGCGCGCGAGGTGGAGGACGAGGCGAGCGCGCACCCGATCGAGGTGCACCTGGTGACGGTCAATGCGTTTGAGGCGCAGGATTATCTCGATTCGGGCGAGGAGATTGTCGAGCCCATCCCCATGCCAGAGCCGCTCATCGCCTGGGTCCGGCGGTTTGTCGACAAGCACCATGTCGAGGAGACTTTCGTCAAACGCAAACGCGACAAGGTCAAGCTCGAGACGTTGCAGTTTGGTAAGGAGCCGATTTTTGCCCGCGGCAATGGCGTGGGTGGGGATGGTCAAAGACGGATTGGAAGCGGCGGCGGGAGCGGTGCTCGAAGGGCCGGTGGAAGCGACGATGGCGGGCAGGGAGGTGACGAGCCATGAGCGATGACGGCGGGGCTCTCGGCCGCTGGTCGCGCCGCAAGCTCGCGGCCAAGGGTGGGCTTAGAAA
>WGBL01000116.1 GCA_015494375.1 Hyphomicrobiales bacterium
GGGCCGCTCGCTCACCTAGCCGGATGTGTTCTCCCTCGACGACACCCGGGAAAAAGTTCATCGCCGGCGAGCCAATGAAACCCGCAACAAAGCGGCTTGCCGGATCGTCATAGAGCTCCATGGGGGCGCCGATTTGCTCGGCGTAGCCATCGTTCAGCACAATGAGACGGTCACCCATGGTCATCGCCTCCACTTGATCGTGGGTGACGTAGAGCGACGTTACACCAAGGCGGCGCTGGAGTTTTCGTATCTCGACCCGCATTTGCACGCGCAGCTTGGCGTCGAGGTTGGATAGGGGCTCATCAAAGAGAAAAACCGCCGGATCGCGGACAATCGCCCGCCCCATGGCGACCCGCTGACGCTGGCCGCCCGAAAGCTGGCGCGGCTTGCGCTCCAGAAGCTCCTCAAGCTGCAAGGTCCGGGCGGCGTCCTCGACACGCTTCCGGATCTCGTCCGCGGGCAGCCCCTTGAGCTTCAGGCCATAGGCCATGTTGTTGAAAACACTCATGTGCGGATAGAGCGCATAGTTCTGAAAAACCATCGCAATATCGCGGTCCTTGGGCTCAACATCATTCACTACCCGACCCGCAATTGCGATCTCGCCGCTCGTGATCACTTCGAGCCCCGCGACCATACGCAACAGGGTGGATTTGCCACAGCCCGAGGGGCCAACGATGACGATAAACTCACCGTCTTCGACATCGACGCTGATACCGTGTAGCACTTCCACTTCGCCATAGACTTTTGTCACATTGCGGATGGAGAGCTCGGCCATGCCTTATTTCTCCGTCTCTGTCAGACCACGCACAAACAGTCGCTGCATGCCAATGACGACAAGCACCGGCGGCAGCATGGCCAGGAGCGACGACATCATGATGAGGTGCCATTCGGGCGCTTCTTCTGCCGCCTCGAGCATCGCCTTGATGCCCATCACGATGGTGTACATGGATTTGTCGGTGGTAATCAGCAGTGGCCAAAGGTACTGGTTCCAGCCGTAGATAAAAAGGATCACGAAGAGCGCTGCGATGTTGGTGCGTGACATCGGCAAGAGAATGTCCTTGAAAAACCGCATCGGCCCGGCCCCGTCGATGCGTGCGGCTTCCAAGAGCTCGTCGGGAATGGTCAAGAATACCTGTCGGAACATGAATGTCGCGGTGGCCGACGCAATCAAGGGAATGCTCAATCCCCAATAACTGTCAAGCATGCCGAGATTGGCGACGACCCCGTAGGTCGGGATGATCCGCACCTCGACGGGCAGCATGAGCGTGATGAAAATGAGCCAGAAAAAAGCCATGCGGAAAGGAAAACGGAAATAGACAATGGCAAACGCCGAAATGATAGATATGGCGATTTTGCCGATCGCAATCATCAGCGCCATGACGAGGGAATTGAGCATCATCATGCCAACGGGTTGGCCACGCGCATTGCCAACCCCAAGGGTCAGGGTCTCCATCAGATTCTCAAAGAAATGCGTGCCCGGCAAAAGCGGCAAGGGCGCCTGGGCCATGCGAACCTGATCGTGGGTGGCGGCAACGAATGTCACCCAGATGGGAAAGGCGACAACGAGCACGCCCACTATGAGAACAACATGGGAAATAAAGGTGGCGAGGGGGCGGTTCTCGACCATCAGTAGGCAACCCTCCTCTCGATATAGCGAAACTGAATAACCGTGAGAACAATCACGATGGCCATCAGAATCACCGACTGAGCGGCCGAGCCGCCAAGATCGAGGCCGATAAAGCCATCGTTGAAGACTTTGTAGACCAAAATCTCCGTTGCCTTCGCCGGTCCTCCCTTGGTGACAGCATGAATGATGCCGAAGGTATCGAAAAAGGCATAGACGATGTTAATGACGAGGAGGAAGAACGTCGTCGGCGAGATGAGTGGAAAAATGATGGTCCAGAAGCGCCGCGCGGGGCCCGCACCGTCGATCGCGGCTGCCTCAATGAGCGATTTGGGGATGGCCTGCATGCCGGCAAGGAAGAAAAGAAAATTGTAGGAAATCTGTTTCCAGGAGGCGGCCAAAATGACAAGCGCCATCGCCTGGTTACCATTGACGCGAAAATTCCATTCAACGCCGAAAAACTTGAGCATGTAAGCGAGAATGCCGAGTGTGGGGTCGAACATGAAAAGCCACAGGGCCCCCGCCACCGCGGGTGCGACCGCATAGGGCCAGATCAAGAGCGTGCGATAGATGCGGGCAGCGCGAATGATACGATCGGCCATGGCCGCAAGCGTAAGCGCTGCACTCATCGCAATAAACGCGACGAGGAGCGAGAAAAACGCCGTGCGCCTGAAAGCGCCGAGATAAGATTCGTCTCTAAACAGCGCCTCGAAGTTCTCAAACCAGACGAACTTCGTGCTGAACCCGAATGCGTCTTCGACCAGAAGCGACTGATAGAGCGCCTGACTCGCCGGCCAGATAAAAAAGACGAGCGTGATGATGATCTGCGGCGCAACCAGCAGATACGGCAAAACAGATGGCGGGAAATGCACGCGCTTGAGCATGGGCGGCACCGTTTGGCTCAAGAGCGCTGTCCGCGCTCGCGCTCGGGCGTCGTTGATATGATATGCCGAGGCGGGCGGCGGACAGCGCCCCTATTGGCTTTCTGCCTTTAACGGTTGGCCTTCTCGAACTTGCGCAAGAGTACATTGCCGCGTCGCACGGCATCGTCCATCGCTTGCGCCGCCGTCTTCTTTCCGCTCCAGATATTCTCCATCTCCTCGTTGATGATGTCGCGGATCTGGACGAAGTTGCCAAAGCGGAGCCCGCGGGAATTGGGCGTCGGCGGATTGAGGCTCAACTGTTTGATGGCGGTGTCGGTGCCCGGATTCTTCTCGTAGAAGCCTTGTTTCTTCGAGAGCTCATAGGCGGCCGTGGTGATTGGCACATAACCCGTCTCTTGATGCCACCAAGCCTGGACCTCGGGTGAGGACAGATAGCTCATGAACTTGGCCACGCCCTTGTAGTGGTCCTTGGGATGGCCGCGCAAAACCCAAAGCGTCGCCCCGCCGATGATCGAGTTCTGCGGGCTCTTGATGACACTCGGATAATAGGGAAGCATGGCCTGATCAAAGGCGAACTTGGCCTGCTTCTTGATGCTACCGTAGTAGGCCGACGAGTTGAGCCACATGCCACACTTCTGATTGATGAACATGGGCAGGCTGTCACCGCGGCGGCCGCCATAGACAAAGAGCTTGTCCTTGCCCCATTCGGCGACATTGGCGAGGCTCATCTTGACGGCATCGTTGTTGAACGTGAGCTCGGTATCAAGACCGGCAAACCCGTTCTCCTTGGTCCCGATCGGAAGATTGTGCCAGGCAGAGAAGTTCTCGATCATCACCCATGACTGCCAGCCAAAGGAAAAGCCGCACTCATAGCCCGCCGCCCGCAATTTGCGCGACGCCTCGGCAACCTCTGGCCAAGTCTTGGGCGGATTCGCGATACCCGCCTTCTTGAAGGCGTCCTTGTTGTACCAGAGGACGGGCGTTGACGAGTTGAACGGCATCGACAGCAGTTGGCCGTCCGTGGTCTGATAATACGAGATCACCGCCGACAAATACTTCGATTTGTCAAACGGCTCACCTGCATCGCGCATCAGCTGCTCGATCGGATAGACAGCCCCTTTGGCCGCCATCATGGTCGCCGTTCCGACTTCGAAGACTTGCACGATATGGGGTTGCTTCTTGGCCCTGAATGCGGCAATGGCCGCCGTCATGGTTTCGGTGTAGTTGCCCTTATAAACGGGCACGACCTTGTATTCGGACTGGGTCTTGTTGAAATCGGCGGCAATCTTGTCGACGCGCTCACCGAGGACGCCACCCATGGCATGCCACCACTGAATTTCCGTTGCCGCATCGACGCGGCTCGGCATGACGAGCGCGACCGCGGCCAGAGTCGTGAGTACGAGTTTCTTGAGCATCGATTCCTCCCGGTCAGTTGGCTCAGAGCGTAACCCATCAATGGAATAGCCTCAGCATTGCCCCGGGCACGTTTGCGCCAAGAGTCAGCATTGGCCTGGACGGGTTTGCACGGAAGAGATTCATGCCACTCTTTGGCACCGTTTTCCAGATGTAAGAATTTCAAAGAGTCGGCTCTCTTCACAGGGCATATGGCCGTGGACATAGGGCGTAAAGCACTCTAGAAAACACGTTCGATCTACCCTTTCCTGTCATCAATAGTTGCCTAATCCCAAGAGAAGTGGAAGGCGGTCCCGTGAGCTAGGATATCGCCATCGTCGGCGCCACCGGAAATGTTGGCCAGGAGATGCTCGCCATCCTGTATGAGCGCCAGTTTCCCCGTTGATGACATCTATGCTCTCGCGTCGCGGCGTTCGCTCGGGCGCGAGGTCTCGTTCGGTGAACGCATTCTCAAATGCCGCAACCTCGAGACCTTCGATTTCTCGAAATACGACTTTGCGCCCGTGCCGGCGGGCGCCCGGCCCTTCAGGCCTTGCTTCATGCCTTGATGCGCACATAGCTGCCGGGCGCATCCTCGAGCGGCGGATAGGGGCCCGCCTCAGGGTCGCGCGCCGCGACCATGGCTCCCGAATGGCGGCCGAGCCAGCCGATCCAATCGGGCCACCACGAGCCCGGATGCTCGCGTGCGCCTGCGCGCCACGCCTCAAGCGTGTCGGCATCCGCGGGGCCGTCGCTCCAATAGCAATACTTGTTCTTGGCAGGCGGATTGATGACACCTGCGATATGGCCCGAGCCACCGAGCACAAAGCGCACCGGCCCGCCCAAGAGCCTTGCCCCCTTGAACACCGACTTCGCCGGCGCAATGTGATCCTCGATGGTTGCGAGCTCATAGATTGGCAGCCGCACCCTGGCGAGATCGAGGCGCTCGCCGGCAAACCGGAGCTTGCCCTTGGCGAGCAGATTGTCGCGATAGAAGGTGCGGAGATAAAAACTGTGGTTGGCGGCCGGCAGGCGTGTCGAATCCTGGTTCCAATAGAGGAGATCGAACGGAAACGGCTTCTTGCCGAGCAGATAGTTGTTGACCACATAGGGCCAGATAAGGTCGCGCGCACGCATCATATTGAAGACATTGGCCATCCGCGAGCCATCGAGGTAGCCACGCTCGGCCATCATCTCCTCGAGCGCCCTCAGTTGTGCCTCGTCGGTGAAGACGCGGAGGTCGCCGGCCTCGCTGAAGTCGACCTGAGCGGCAAGAAACGTGGCCGAGGCGAACGGCCGCTCGCCGCGCGCCGAAAGCCAGGCGAGCGTCGTGCCGAGGAGCGTGCCGCCCACGCAATAGCCAAGAACATTGATCGTCTTCTCGCCCGTGATCTCGCGCACCACATCCGTTGCCTCGAGCAGCCCCTCTTTCATGTAGTCCTCGAAGGTCTTGTCGGCATGGCGCTCATCGGGGTTGACCCACGAGATCACGAAAACGGTGAACCCCGCATCGACCGCATAGCGGATGAACGACTTTTCGGGCCGCAAGTCGAGGATGTAGAACTTGTTGATCCACGGCGGCACGATGAGAAGGGGGCGGGCGTGGACCTTCTCGGTGGTGGGAGCATATTGAATGAGCTCGATAAGCGCGTTGCGATAGACGACCTTGCCAGGCGTAACGGCGACGTTTCGGCCGACCTCGAAGGCTTCCGTATCGGTTTGCGAGATTTTCAAGAGATCGCCCGAGCGCTCGACGTCGCGCAAGAAGAGCTCCATGCCGCGGGCGAGATTCTCTCCCTTTGAGGCAATCGTCTCGCGCAGCACCTCGGGGTTGGTGAAAAGGAAATTGGTGGGCGATAGGGCGCTCGCGAGCAGCCGGACATAGAACTCGGCCTTCTGGCGTGTCGCCTCATCGAGCCCTTCGGTCTGCTCCACCTGCTCCTCGGCCCAGCGTGTCGTCAGCAGATAGAGCTGCTTGAGAAAATTGAAATACTGGTTTTCCGTCCACGCGGGATCGCGGAAGCGATTGTCGCCCGGCTCGGGCGCAATTACCGGCTCGGGATTCTCGCCGAGCATCTGTTTGAGGCTTGCCCGCCAGATGTCGATGACGCCGAGCGCAAGCTTGCTTTGCGCTTCAAAAGCCTTGATCGGGTCGCTCAACCAGTGGCTGGCGACTTGTGTGAGCGTCCGTGTCGCTTCGCCCACCTCGCCTGCCGTGCTCAGGGCGCCATCGGAGCGCGACCGCTCGAGAAGCGTGGCGAGCGCCTCGCTCGCTTTCTCGGCCGCCTCCAGCAAGTTGATCGCCAGCTCATCAGGCCCGCTAAGAACTGGCATGCCAGCGGGTTGAGAGCGATCGGCTGGCTTTGCGTCGGACTGGGAGCTTTTCTTGCTCATAGGATTGGTTGGCTCAATTCCCTGCGAACGTTTCGTCTTCGGTGACAGCCGTGACGCCGGGGCCGACGTGGACCTCCGCTGCTCTGCTCACGGGTAGTGTTTGCGCTCGCTCGCAAGGTGGCAATCGACAAATGCGATCGACAAACAGATGGGCGGCGCAGTCGGGCAAGGGGCGGATTCCTCAATGCAAACGGGACGCCAAAGCCGCATGAGGGCCTTCGGTGCCCCTCAATTTGCTAGTTAGGCGCATTTCACGTTATGAACAAGTTATCTACAGGCTGTTGATTCGGCCAAATGAA
>WGBL01000117.1 GCA_015494375.1 Hyphomicrobiales bacterium
ACGGCTTCCTTGCTGGCGGATGCCACAATTGTCTCGGTCATAAGAGCTGCCTTACTGTTTCCTTGACTGCCTTCTTGTTCTCATTCTTTCTTCGCGGACCCACTTTTCTCGCGGCTCTCGCGGCCTCACTCTCTTGCCCGCTTACCCGTTTGCCAGCTTGCACACTCGCCCGCTTGCCAGCTTGCACACTCGCCCGCCAGGCCGGTTGCACACTCGCCTGCTTGTCCGCTCGGTCGCTTGCATGCTTGCCCGCGCCCCCGCGTCGCCAATACGACAATTGTTGTCGTTTCTGGTACACCGAGGCGCTATAGTCATACCGGCTCCGGCGCCCATTGGCGACGCGGGGGCGCGGGCAACCATCCAAGCGGCCGAGCGGACAAACTGGCGAGTGTGCAAGCGGCCTGGCGGGCGAGTGTGTAAGCTGGCAAGTTGGCAAGCGGGCAAGCGGGCAAGCGGGCAAGCGGGCAAGAGAGCGAGGCCGCGAGAGCCGCGAGAAAAGTGGGTCCGCAAAGAAAGATTGAGAACAAGAAGGCAGTCAAGAAAACAGTAAGGCAGCTCTTATGACCGAGACAATTGTGGCATCCGCCAGCAAGGAAGCCGTAATCGGCTTTGAACGCCCCTTTTGTGTGATCGGCGAGCGCATCAACCCCACCGGGCGCAAGAAGCTCGCCGCAGAGATGCTGGCGGGCAATTTCGAGACCGTCGCGCGTGATGCCGTGGCGCAAGTGGAGGCGGGCGCGACCATGCTCGACGTCAATGCCGGCGTGACGGCGGTCGATCCCAACGAGACAGAGCCGCCGCTCCTTGCCAAGACCATCGAGCTCGTCCAGAGCCTTGTCGATGTGCCGCTCTCAATCGACTCTTCGGTGCCTGCGGCGCTTGCGGCGGGGCTTGAGGTGTGCAAGGGGCGGCCGCTTGTCAATTCCGTCACCGGTGAGGAGGAGCGCCTCGAGGCGGTCTTGCCGCTCGTCAAGAAGTACGACGTCCCCGTGGTTGCCATCTCCAACGACGAGACCGGCATTTCCGAAGACCCCGATGTGCGCTTTGCCGTGGCCAAGAAGATCGTCGAGCGCGCGGCCGACTATGGCATCCCCGCGCATGACGTCGTCGTCGATCCGCTCGTCATGCCCATCGGGGCCATGGGGACGGCGGGCCGGCAGGTGTTTGCGCTCGTGCGGCGCCTGCGCGAGGAGCTCAAGGTCAACACCACATGTGGCGCTTCGAACATCTCCTTCGGCCTGCCCCACCGCCATGGCATCAATGCCGCCTTTCTGCCCATGGCAATCGCCTCGGGGCTCACCTCGGCGATCATGAACCCGTGCCGGCCGCAGGAGATGGAGATGGTGCGCGCCGCCAATGTGCTCATGGCGACCGATCCCAATTGTGCGGAATGGATCCGCGTCTATCGCACCCCGGCGGAAGGTGGCGGTGCCGGAGCGGACGGGGGGGGCGGTCGTCGCCGCCGCGGCGGCCGCCGGGCACGTGTCGGCTGACCATCACCCGGGCAAGCCGGGTGATGACGTGGAAGGCGGCCGCCGGGCGCGTGTAGGCTAACGTCCGGGCCCGGGCTCGCTACCGAAAGGGAATACGCCATGAGCGACAGCCCCGCCAAATCGGCCGGTGAGGCCATCGCACAGCCGAGCAAAGGCCAGGACACCCGCAAGGCGCACGCCGGCGCAGACGCGGACGCGCTTGTGCTGTTCATGCCGAGCGGCCGGCGCGGGCGCTTTCCGCTCGGCACGTCGGTGCTTGATGCGGCCCGTTCGCTCGGGGTCTATATCGAGTCGGTTTGTGGTGGACGCGGGCTTTGCGGCCGCTGCCAGATCGCCGTCGCCGAGGGGGCGTTTGCCAAGCATGCCATCACCAGTGCGGCCGATCACCTTTCCGCCTTCTCGACCAACGAAGCGCGCTATGCCGAGAAGCGCACCCTTGCCGCCGGGCGGCGGCTCAGCTGCCAGGCGCGCATCGAGGGCGATCTTGTCATCGACGTGCCCACCGATGTTCAGGTCAATCGCCAGGTGGTGCGCAAGCGCGCCGAGGTGCGCCGCATCCCGCGCGATCCAGCAACCACGCTCTGCTATGTCGAGGTGGCCGAGCCCGACATGGCCCGCCCCAGCGGCGATCTCGAGCGGCTGCTGGCGGCGCTCGAGGCCGAGTGGGGCATCGAGAACGCGCACATCGACTTTCATCTCATCCCGCGCTTGCAGGCGATCTTGCGTGCGGGCAACTGGAAGGTGACGGCGGCCATCAATCGCCAGGGTGAGGCGGCCACCGTCACGGCGCTGTGGCCGGGGTTTCAC
>WGBL01000118.1 GCA_015494375.1 Hyphomicrobiales bacterium
GGTTGGGAGCGATCGGCAAGACCAGATGGATGGCGGCGCCGCGCTGGTGCGGATCAAAGCCCTTCGGGGCATCCTCGAGCCGCAAGATGCCGCCATGCTGCTCGGCCACCTTGTGGACAACGGCAAGGCCGATGCCGGTTCCCTTGGCGCGTGTCGTCATATAGGGCTCGACGAGGCGGCGCCTGTTCTTGCGCGGCAGGCCGCAGCCATTGTCGACAACCCGAATCTCAGCGTTCTCCTCCTTGCGCGCGGCGGCGATCTCGACATGCCCGCGATACCCTGGGGGCACCTTGCCGCCGTCCTTAAAGCCCTCGATCGCCTCGATGGCGTTCTTGACCAGGTTGGTGAGCGCCTGGTTGACGAGACGGCGATCGCATTTGACCACGAGCGGCCCATCGGGCAGGCGGGTGCCGATCTCGATCTCGGAATGGGAGGACTGAAAGAGAAAGGCGACCTCGCGCACAATCTCTCTCAGGTCGTGCTCCTCCATTTCCGGATCGGGCATGCGGGCGAAAGAGGAGAACTCGTCGACCATGCGGCCGATGTCGCCCACCTGGCGGATGATGGTTTCCGTGCAGCGGTCGAACACCTCGCGGTCCTCACCCACGACCTTGCCGTACTTGCGCCGCAAGCGCTCGGCCGAGAGTTGTATCGGCGTCAAGGGATTCTTGATCTCGTGGGCGATGCGGCGGGCGATGTCGGCCCAGGCGGCGCTGCGCTGTGCGGTCACAAGCTCGGTGATATCGTCGAACGTCACCACATAGCCGTCATCGAACTCGCCGCCCCCTTCACGGGTGATCTGCACTGCGAGGTTGCGCTCCATGCCGCCCGCGGTGAGCGTGACCTGGCCCTGCAAATGAGGTTTCTGCCTTTTTTCGCTGAGCTCGCGATAGAGTGGCTCGAACTCCGGTACCGCGGCGGTGAGTGGCCGGCCGACCAGCTCGCGGCGGCTGCGCCCGAGGAGCTTTTCGGAAGAGGGGTTGGCAATGGTTATCGTTCCCTCCACATCGAGGCCCAAGACACCGGCCGAGACGCCCGACAGCACGGCCTCGATAAAGCGCCGCCGCTCGTTCAGTTGTTCATTGGTGGCGATCAGCTCATTGCGCTGCGAGCGCAGCTCTTGAGTCATGTGATTGAACGTCGTTGAGAGCTGCACCAGATCGCCGGTGCCGCGATCGATCGGCACCGCCGCTTCGAGATCGCCCTCGCTCACCTTCTGGGCAGCAGCGATGAGCGAGCGGATTGGCGCGACCAGCCCGCCCGCGAACCAGAGCCCGATCCAGACCGCTGCCAGGAGCATGGTGATGGCGATCATGACATACATGACGCCGAATGCGACCTGAACGCCGCTGCGCCGCCGCTCGAGCTCGGAATAGCGCGTCACCGCCGCCTGGGTGCGCCGCAAATGGCCAATCACAATGTTGGAGACCGGCCGCGCCACATAGAGATAGAGCCCGGGGAAGGTGCGCAATCGCTTGATGGCACCGACGCGGTTGTGCCGGCCCGGACCGATATAGACGATCTGCCCGCTCTTCGCTTCTTCAAGAGCGCTGCGCGGCGGTGGAACATAGGGGTAGCTGCGTGATTGCGCGGCGCTCGCAATCACCTTGCCGCTCTCGTCGATGAGATAAGCAAAGGGGATGTCGCGCAAGCCGGCCTGCAGGGAAAGCCTGAGCGCCTTGAGCTCATCGAGGCTAGCCGCCTCGTCGAGGTCGCGAGCCATGGCCTCGGCATCGGTGCGCAACACCTGGCCGTGCTCCTGAAGATAGGCCTCGGCGACCTTCTGGGAGTTGGCAACAATGGTTTTGGTATTGCTTGAGAACCACTGGTCGAGCCCGCGGTCGAGCGTAATCGAGGCGAAGATCGCCAAGATGATTGCCGGCAAGACTGCGATGATCGAGAATAGCCCGACCACCTTGGCATGCAGCCGTGATCCCGCCGCCTGACGCCGCCGCGCCCGCCAGAGCCCGGTCAGCTGCCAGGCGATGACGCCGACCATGGCCAGGATCAGAACAAGATTGATGAGAAGTGTCGTGCGCACCACCTCGTTGGTCGGCACGATGGGCGTGAGGCCTGTCAGTATGAGGCCCGTCGCCAGGCCCGAAAGCAGCGAGAGAACAACGATGACGAGACCGAAATAAAAGGCCCTACGGCTGGCCCGCGGCGTGCCTTGTGCATGCGCACGCCCCGCCCCGCCTTCCAGCCCATCGGCCGCCGCGCCGCCTCCCAGGCCACCGGCTGCCGCGCCGCCCCCCAGACCACTGGCC
>WGBL01000119.1 GCA_015494375.1 Hyphomicrobiales bacterium
GAGCAGGGCGGGCGCCTTGCTCCGTGCGCCGGGCATATCCTTCAGCAATGGTTCTTTTTCATGGCAACCGCTTCGTCCAGGACAACAAGCACCTCGACCGAAACGCAACCCGACGCGCAGCGCGCATCGCCCCTGGCGCTCTTTGGCTGGGTGCTTTTCGACTGGGCCCAGCAGCCTTTCTACACCCTCGTCACCACGTTCTTGTTTGCGCCTTACTTCGCCAATGTTTTCGTGGGCGATCCGGTGCGCGGTCAGGCTCTCTGGGGCTACGCGACGGCGGCCGCAGGCCTCATTGTGGCCTTCATAAGCCCGCTCATGGGGGCGATCGCGGACCTCAATGGACGGCAAAAGCCCTGGATTGCGGCCCTTTCGCTACTGCTCATTGTGACCAATGGGGTGCTTTGGCTGGCGGTGCCCGGCGCTCAACATCTGGTGCTGGCGATAACGATTGCCTTTGTACTCGCAACCATCGCCGCCGAGACGTCCATCGTCTTCGTCAATGCCATGATGCGCGACCTGGTGCCCCCGCATCAGCTAGGCCGGCTGAGCGGCATCGGCTGGGCCGTCGGCTATGTGGGCGGCATTGTGAGCCTTGTCGTGGTGGCAGGGCTTTTGGTCAATGCCCCCGAAAGTGAGACCACCATTCTCGGCCTGGCGCCGCTTCTTGAGCTTGATACCGCGAGCCGCGAGGGCGAGCGCATCGTCGGTCCGTTCACCGCGCTCTGGTATCTCGTTTTCGTTTTGCCGTTCTTTCTCTTTACGCCCGACGCGCCTCGAGCGGCGGACGCCAGCCGTGCACCCGACAGCCATCGTGCGCCCGATGCCCACCTTGCGCCTGGCGCGCAGCCTGCCGGGCGCCCAGCACACCGGGCGCGGCTTCGCGACGGCTGGCGCGCCCTTATCGAGACATGGCGCCATGTCCGGCGCTATGGCGATGTGGTGCGGTTCCTCCTCGCGCGCATGCTCTTCATCGACGGGCTCGGAGCCATTTTCGCATTCGGCGGCATCTACGGCACCGCCATTTTCGGCTGGCGGGGTGCCGAGCTCGGTGTGTTTGGCATCGTGCTCACCATTGCCGGGGCCCTCGGTGCGGTGGCGGGGGGTGTGCTCGACGATCGCCTGGGCCCCAAGCCCGTGATCACCGCCGCCCTCGGGGCGCTGATTGCGGCGGCGCTTGCGGTGGTCTCCATCGACCCGAGCCACATCCTATTCGTCATCGAGGTGGCGCCTCAGCAGCCTGGCGACGGGCTTTTCGCCTCGAGCGCCGAGCGGGCTTATCTCGCGCTTGCGGCCCTTATCGGCTTTGCCGCAGGGCCCGTCCAGGCCTCGGGGCGCAGCCTCATGGCGCGCATCTCGCCGCCTGAGCATATGACCCAATTCTTCGGCCTCTATGCTTTCTCGGGCAAGATCACCTCGTTTGCCGCGCCCTTCATCGTCGCGCTGGTCACGAGTGCGAGCGGCAGCCAGCGCCTCGGTATCGCAACGACCGTCGTTTTCCTTCTTGCGGGGCTTGCGCTGCTGCAAGGTGTCCGGGTGCCGGGGGGTGGGCGCGATGCGCACGACTGAGCGGGGTCGGTGGAGCCGCGCGCGGGCGAGTGGGGGCGATCGTCATTGAAATCATCCGTGCTGCCGTGTCGGGGCCCGCGCGCGGATAAGTGGATGCCGTCGGTGGTGCCATGAGCAGCGCGTCAAGGCTGAACTGCCCAATCGCTTGATTGCTCAATCGTCGGGCGGACGCCCATTTGAGCAAAACCGGGCGTGACAGGCACGCGCAAGTGCGCAGGCGCCATCATCGGCCTCATGGCCCTCACGGCCCTCGCCGCGGCCGGCCCGAAAGCCGAGCTGCGGCACGGCGATGAGCGCGCCGTTCCCGTGCGTTCGGCGAAAGCACGGCAAGGCAAGCGCGGCGCGCCGCGGCAGCCCACACAAAGGCCCCTGATCGCACCAGCGCCGAGAGAGCTCGGCAAGGCCCGCCTCCCCAAGAGCGCCGACCAAGACCGGCTCGCTCGCGCCTGCTGCGAGTGAGACCAGAAAACGCCGATCCCAGACCGCCGATTGCCTGGGGCCGAGCACAAGGGTCGGCAGACCGGTGCGGCCCGGCTCGCGTGTCACCTCAAGCGTCTGAGCGCTCCGCTCAATGCGGCAGCCGCCGAGGGTCCAGGCGCCCGGCCGGCCCTCGGCGATCCTGGCCAGGAGCGCCTCGCGCTTGCTGAGCCTTGGGCATTCGCCGCCTCTCACCCATGCGATCAAGCGCCCGAGCACGCGCAGCCTGATCTCCTCGGGCTCGGCATCAAAGCGGGTGGTCGAGATGCGCCCATAGCCGCCAGTTTCGAGCGCCTCATGGAGCCCCGGCTCAGCCGCGAGGAAGCGCTCAGCCGCCGTCTCGAGCGCCTCGCGTGCGCGGGCCATGCGGTGGGCGGTGCGCGCCAGGGCCTTGCGTGTGAGCCCGAGCGCGGCGAGTGTTGGCGCGGCGCGGCGCAGGCGCACGCGCTCAAAGGCCGCATCCGCGTTGCTCGGGTCCTCGAGCCAGGGGATCCCGCGCTGCTTAAGTGTGGCAATGAGGCGTGCCTTAGGAAGCGCCAGGAACGGCCGCAAGATCACCACGCCCGCGCGCTCGCTGGCCGCGGGCATTGCCGCAAGGCCATCAACGCCGCCGCCGCGCGCAAGGCGCATGAGCAGCGTCTCGGCCTGATCGTCCTCGGTGTGGGCGGTGACAACCGCCTCGAGCGCGCGCCCTCGGGCATAGTCGCAAAGCAGGCGATAGCGTGCCGCGCGGGCCGCTTCCTGGATGCCCGAGCGCGGCTTTTCGCCGTCCCAAACGAGGGTGACGTGCTCAAGGCCGAGCACACGAGCGCGCTCAGCGACCCAACGGGCTTCGGCAGCCGATGCAGGCCGCAAGCCATGGTCGACCGTGAGCACGACAAGGCGCGGTGCACTGCCGGCGAGCCCCTCTGCCCAGTCTTGCGCCAAGTGGAGGAGCGCCATGCTGTCGGGCCCGCCTGAGACAGCGAGCCCGAGTGCGCAATAGCGCGCCAAGGGCTGGAAGAGGCGCCTGGCCTCGCTTTGCTCAACGGCCTCGGGATTCGGGGCCTCGGGGTTCGGGGCCTTGGCGTTCGGGGTCGTCATGGCGGGCGGGGATAACGAGGCACAGATGAGCAAC
>WGBL01000120.1 GCA_015494375.1 Hyphomicrobiales bacterium
GATGGGCCGGCGGGCGAGCCGGGCGAGCCTCCGAGTCTGAGCTGGCTCGAGGCCCTAAAGGGATGGTTCCGGGCGCCGCGGCGTGAGCCGTCGTTGCGCAAGGCGCTCGAGCAGGCACTCGCCCGCCCGCAGGCGAAAAACTCCGAGTTTACTTCCCAGGAGCGCGAGATGCTCCTGCGCATCCTCCGCTTTGAGGGGTTGAGCGTCGAGGACGTCATGGTGCCGCGCGCCGACATCGTCGCCATCGACGAGGAAATGCCGGTGTCGAGATTGCTGGCGCTGTTCGAGGAGGCGGGGCATTCGCGCATTCCGGTCTATCGCGGCACCCTCGACGACTTGAGGGGCATGATCCATATCAAGGATCTGGTGGCCTGGATCGCTTCGCGTGCACGCCAGGGGGCGGCGGCCACCCCTGGCCAGGGCAACGGTGCTGCGGAAGCGGAAACTGTCGCATCCGGCCCTGCGAATGGGGAGAATAAAAAGGACCATAGACCAGAGTCGGACACGAGCAGCGAAGCCGCCGCCGTGACCGGTGTCGTGGGTGGCAAGGCCACAAGCTTCGACCTCGCTTGTGTCGATCTCGCGCAGCCGATCTTTGCAACGGGGCTTTTGCGCGAGGTGATTTTCGTCCCGCCTTCGATGCCCGTCGTCAATCTGCTCTTGCGCATGCAGTCGACGCGCGTTCATTTGGCCATGGTGGTGGATGAGTACGGCGGCATCGACGGCCTCATATCGATCGAGGACCTGGTGGAGGAGATCGTCGGCGAGATTGAGGATGAGCACGACGAGGGCAACGGCCCCCTTATCGTCCGCGATCCAAGACTTGGCGTCATCGCCCATGCGCGCACGCCAATCGGGGAGCTCGAGAGGTTCCTTGCCATGCCGCTCCAGAACGAGGAAGGGCTCGAGGATATCGACACCCTTGGCGGCCTTGTCTTTTCGCTGGCCGGCCATGTGCCCGTCTGTGGCGAGCTCATTCGGCACCCGAGCGGGGTTGAGTTCGAGGTGCTCGATGCCGATCCACGGCGCATCAAGAAGCTGAGGGTGCATCTCGCAAAGCCGGCGCCTGCTGCGCCCGCCAAAGAAATGCGCCAACTAACTGGGCGGGCTCACTGAAGGGGCAGGCTCACTGAACGCCATGGGCTTGCTGAAGGCCATGGGCTCACTGAAGGGACGGGTTCACTAAACGCCATGGGCGGGGGCTGGACGCTCACGCCAGCGGCAGCCCGACATAGTTCTCGGCAAGCGTTGTGGCGGCGGCGCGTGAGCTCACGAGATAGGACAGCTCTGCGAGCTGCAAGCGCTCATCGAAAGCGCTTAGGCCCGGGAACTTGTGGAGAAGCGCCGTCATCCACCAGGAAAAACGCTCCACCTTCCAGACGCGGTTAAGGCAGATGCCGGAGTAGGTGTCGAGCAGATCGCTTTGTCCCTCCCTGTAGTGCGCCCTCAGGGCGCGGGCGAGGACATGGATGTCGGCCACCGCGAGATTGAGGCCCTTGGCACCCGTGGGGGGGACGATGTGGGCGGCATCGCCGGCAAGAAAAAGGCGGCCGAAACGCATCGGCTCGATGACACAGCTGCGGAGCCTGGCGATGCTTTTCTCGCGCACGGGGCCCGGCACGAGGGGATGCGCGGCCTCGGGGCCGAGGCGCATGGCGAGCTCGTCCCAGACCCGGGCGTCGGGCCAGTCGTCGAGGGGATCATCGGCGGCGCACTGGACATAGAGCCGGCTCAGCGTGGGTGAGCGCATGCTGAAGAGCGCAAAGCCGCGATCGTGATGGCAATAGATGAGCTCATCGGAGACGGGGGGAGTCTCGGCCAGGATGCCGAGCCAGCCAAAGGGATAGGAGCGCTCGAAAACCCGGCAGGCCTCTCTTGGCACGCTCGCCCGCGTGATGCCGTGATGGCCGTCACACCCGGCGATGAAGTCGGCCATGAGCGCCTCTTCCCGCCCGCCGCTTGATTGGTAACGCACGACGGGCCGGCTACAATCGAGAAAGCCCTCGAGTGCGACTGCGGGGCATTCGAAAAGAATGCGCCCGCCGGCGGCGAGGCGGGCCGCGATCATGTCCTTGATGAGCTCATGCTGACCGTAGACGGTGATGGTGCGGCCACCAGTCAGGCTTGCAAAGTCGATCCGGTGGCGCGTGCCGGCAAAGCGGATCTGGATGCCCGTGTGGCGTAACCCTTCGCGCTTGAGGCGCGCCGCAAGCCCGGCCCGCTCAAGAACCTCGACGGTCGTCTCCTCGAGCACGCCGGCGCGAATGCGCGCCTCGACATGGACGCGGCTGTGGCGCTCGAGCACGACATTGTCGATCCCCTCGCGCGCCAACAGATGAGAGAGCAAAAGCCCAGCGGGCCCGGCGCCGATGATGGCAACTTGGGTCTGCATAAAGCCCTCGCTTGTCGTTACTGCTCGTTCTGCGAGGAACGGTCCACGGCTTTCCCGCCAACGCTATCACGACTTCGCGCCGGGAAAAGCGATCGGTGTTGCGCTCATTCTTATGTCGTTATGTGTCCTTATGTCGTTATGATTTCGCATGTTTCCTTGGCATATGTGTCCGGGCCAACCACCATCACCGCTATGACATTCTTCGTTGCACCCGTGCAACACGGCCAATCATGCTGTGGGCCTATGAGGGCTTGCGATCGGGTTCCACTTGACCGCGGCTCTGGCGGCTGACAGTTCTAGCCAGCGGGGAATGCGCGCTAGATCGGGAAGACGAGTGTCTATTCTCAAGTCGTTTGGAATCCTTGTTCCATTGGCTGGAATTTCGTCTGCGATACTGTCGCTCGTTCTGACCAAGGCAGTCCTCGAGCAAGCGCGGCGGCGACGTTGGGGCGCGCTACCAAGCGAGCGAAGCTGTCATCAGGGCGTGTTGTTCATCGGTGGTGGGTTGGCTGTCCTTTTGGCGAGCTGTTTGGTGTGGGTTGGGTTTGCCTGGCTTCTTCCTCCAGCGTTTCCACCTCTGGGTGGTTCAGTGCTTTTTACCATTGCTGTGGGGGCGGGTGTCGCGGGGCTTGCCGTTATCTCCTGGCTGGATGATCTTTACCTGGTTTCAGCCTTCTGGCGCCTCATGGCACAAATCGGAGCCGTCGGATTTGCCCTGGTGCTGCTACCTGACGGGCAGGTGTTCCCCATAGGTTGGCCGCTCTGGCTGGACCGGCTGGTCACCGGCCTGTGCTGGATCTGGTTCCTCAATCTTTTCAATTTCATGGAC
>WGBL01000121.1 GCA_015494375.1 Hyphomicrobiales bacterium
GCTCATGGCGCGCAACATAGCACCAAAGCCCCAAAGAGCGCAAAGCCGCAAAAGACGCTGCGAAAGACAAGAAAGACCTCAAAGCAATCGACAGCGGCCGCTTCGACGGCGCCTCGAGAGGCTGAGGGCGCCGCCGCTGTCAGCGGTTGCCCGGAGGACGCCAATGCGCGGCCCGAGGTGCCTGTCAAGAAAGGCGACCATGTCTATCTGGTGGACGGCTCGGGCTATATCTTTCGCGCTTTCCATGCGCTGCCGCCCTTGACGCGGCCGTCCGACGGCTTGCCGGTCGGCGCGGTCCATGGCTTCTGCCAGATGCTCTGGAAGCTCCTCGAGGACTCCAAGGACGGGGACCGGCCCACCCATCTGGCGGTCGTCTTCGACTATTCCGCCAAGACCTTCCGCAACGAGATCTACGAGGGCTACAAGGCCAACCGCCCGCCGCCGCCCGAGGATCTCGTGCCGCAGTTCCCGATCATCCGTGAGGCGACGCGCGCGTTCAACGTCGCCTGTATCGAGCAAGAGGGCTATGAGGCCGACGACCTCATCGCCACCTATACACGCGAGGCGCTCGAAGCGGGCGCCGACGTCACCATCGTCTCGTCCGACAAGGACCTCATGCAGCTGATCGGGCCCGGTGTCGTCATGCTCGACACCATGAAGGGCAACCGCCGCATCGGCCCCGAGGAGGTCGTCAAGAAATTCGGCGTTGCGCCCGAAAAGGTGGTCGATGTGCAGGCGCTCTGGGGCGATTCGAGCGACAATGTGCCGGGCGTGCCGGGGATCGGGCAAAAAACCGCCGCCCAACTCATCGCCGAATATGGCGATCTCGACACACTGCTCGCCCGCGCCGAGGAGATCAAACAGAAAAAGCGTCGCGAGAACCTCATCGCGTTCGCCGAGCAGGCGCGCATCTCACGCGAGCTCGTCAAGCTTTGCGACGACGTGCCGCTCGAGGTACCGCTGGCGCGCACGGGTGTGCTTGCGCCCGACCCCGAGGAACTGCTCGGCTTCTTGCGGCGCATGGAGTTCAACACCCTGACCGCACGCATCGCCGAGCGGCTCGGCGTCAAGGCCCCGCCGCCGCTCGCCGTCTCGGTCGGCAGCAGCGTGAACGCCCAAGATGACAAGGCGCGAACGACCAAGAGCAAGAAGGGACGTCGCAAGGCCAAGAAGGGCGCGCAAGAGGACAATCAAGAGGACAATAAACCCGCATCCGGCGGCCCGGCCGCAGCCGCCGCCCGTTGGGTGGAAAAGGCGCTCGAGGTGCCAATCGATCGCAGCGCCTATGAGACGGTGACGACACGCGAGGGGCTCGAGGCGTGGATCGCAGAGGCGGCCGAGCGCGGCCGGCTTGCGTTCGACACCGAGACCGACAGTCTCGATGCCATGCGCGCCCGCCTCGTCGGCGTCTCGATGGCGCTCGCGCCCGGCCGCGCCTGCTATGTGCCACTCGGGCACGGCAAAGGCGAGGCGCTCGACCTCGACGGCGTGGGCGAGGGGGGCCAGATTCCGCTCGACGATGCGCTTGCTTTGCTCAAGCCGCTGCTTGAAGACGCGAGCATCCTCAAGATCGGGCAAAACCTCAAATACGACGCGCTTGTGCTCTTGCGTCATGGCATTCGCCTCGCGCCCTTCGACGACACGATGCTCTTGTCGTTTGTGCTCGATGCGGGCAAGGGCGGGCATGGCATGGACGAGCTGTCCGAGCGCTGGCTCGGGCATAAGTGCATGAGCTTCAAGGACGTTGCGGGCTCGGGCAAGAAGCAGGTCACGTTCGACAAGGTGGCGATCGACAAGGCCACCCAATATGCGGGCGAGGATGCCGACGTCACCTTGAGGCTCTGGATGATCCTCAAGCCGCGGCTCGTGCCCGAGCGCATGGCCGCCGTCTATGAGACGCTCGAGCGCCCGCTCGCGCCCGTCCTTGTCGATATGGAGCGGGCCGGCATCAAGGTGGATGAGGCCATTCTCAAAGAGCTCTCGGCCAGGTTTGCGGGCCAGCTCGCACAACTCGAGGACGAGATCCACAGGATGGCGGGCAAGTCCTTCAACATCGCCTCGCCCAAACAGCTCGGCGAAATTCTCTTTGACGAATGGGGGCTTGCGGGCGGCAAGCGCACCAAGACCGGCGCCTGGGGCACAGGTGCGGGTGTGCTCGAGGAGATTGCGGCCAGCGAGGAAATCGACGAGCCCATCCGCACATTCGTGCGCACGGTGCTCGAATGGCGCCAGCTTGCCAAACTCAAGAGCACCTACACCGACGCTCTGCCCAACTTCATCAACCCCGAGACGGGGCGCATTCACACCTCGTTCGCCATGGCCGCCGCCGGCACCGGGCGCCTCGCCTCGAGCGATCCCAACCTGCAGAACATCCCGGTGCGCACGCCAGAGGGGCGCGCCATCCGCACGGCGTTCATTGCCGAGAAGGGCAAGAAGCTGATTTCGGCCGACTACAGCCAGATCGAGCTGCGCGTGCTCGCCCACATCGCCGACATCGACGCCCTCAAGGCCGCCTTCGCCCAGGGGCTCGACATCCACGCCATGACGGCGTCCGAGATGTTCGGCGTGCCCATCGAAGGCATGCCGCCCGAGATCCGCCGCCGCGCCAAGGCCATCAACTTCGGCATCATCTATGGTATCTCGGCCTTTGGGCTGGCCGCTCAGCTCGGCATCTCGCGCCACGAGGCGGCCGACTACATCAAGCACTACTTCGAGCGCTTCCCGGGCATCCGCGCCTATATGGACCGCACCATCAAGACGGCCCGCAAGAACCGCTATGTTGAGACCATCTTCGGCCGCCGCATCCACTATCCCGATATCAACACCAAGAACGCCGCACGCCGCGGCTTTCTCGAGCGCGCCGCCATCAATGCGCCCATCCAGGGCTCGGCCGCCGACATCATCCGCCGCGCCATGGTGCGCATGCCCGCCGCACTCGCCGAGGCGGGGCTCGGGGCACGGATGCTGCTCCAGGTCCACGACGAGCTCATCTTCGAGGCCGACGAGGGGGAGGCGGAGGCGACGATCGCCGTCGCCCGCCGCGTGATGGAGCGCGCGGCCGAGCCTGCGGTCAAGCTAGGCGTGCCGCTCAAGGTGGATGCCGCGGCGGCCGATAACTGGGAAGCCGCACACTGACCGGGCGCGACCAACGATAGGGCGGTCATTCGTTGGCGCCCAAGTGCCTACCGATGGGAAAGACGCTCGAGGGAGCCATGTTTTGCTCGTGGCTCAGGTTGCCCCATTGGGGGCTCGGGCTAGCTCCCCGCCGCTCATGGGCTCGGGCGCGCCGGTCGTCTCGGGAAAGGTGATGGGCAGCCGTTGGAGCGCGCGCACGGCGAGATAGGCAAAGGCCTCCGCTTCCATGAGATCGCCATCGAGCCCCACCGCCTCGGCCGGCACGATGGGCTCGTTGAGGCGCTCGGCAAGGGCGCACATGATGGCGCGATTGCGCCGCCCGCCGCCGGTGACAATCCATAACTTGGGCCTATGGGCAAGCAACAGCGCGGCGCGACGGGCTGCCTCCGCGGTGAAGGCAGCAAGCGTTGCGGCGCCATCCTCGGGGGAAAGGCCGCGACAGGGCGCGAGAGAGAAATGGCCCCGGTCGAGTGATTTCGGCGGCGGAAGCGAGAAAAACGGATCCCGCAACAGCTCACCCAGAGCCCATTCATTGACGCGGCCACGGCCGGCGAGCCGCCCCCCATCGTCGAATGGCTGGCTCGCCACCTCGCGCATCCAGTCATCAAGGAGGGCGTTGCCTGGCCCCGTATCGAACGCCACAAGGGCACCATCGGCCCCCACCCACGTGAGATTGCCGATGCCGCCGAGATTGAGAAAGGCCACCGGGCGCTCCGCAATTTGTGCGGCGAGGGCGCGGTGATAGGTGGGCACGAGCGGCGCCCCCTCGCCACCCGCCGCCGTATCCGCGGCGCGGAAGTCATAGACGACGGAGATGCCCGTAAGCGCGGCGAGCAGCGGGCCATCGCCGAGCTGCACCGTGAGGCGGCGCGGCCGCTGAGCGCTCACACCGGTGCCGGCGCCACTGCCGGTGTTACTGCCGGTGCCGTGCGCTCCGTCGCCTTCGCCCCCCGCGAGCGGCCGGTGGAGCACCGTCTGGCCGTGAAAGCCGATGACATCGATCGCCGCAGCGCTCAGCCCCTGCTCCTCGAGGAACGCCGAGACCGTGGCCGCATGACGCCTGGTCAGCGCCTCCTCGATTGCGGCGAGATCGCCCGGCCTGTCGCCCCGCTCCGAGATTTTCCCCGCCACCGACAAGGCCCGCCGCAATCTCTCTCGAAACCCTTCGTCATAAGGCACGCTCCGCCCGGCGAGCCGGCGCACCACGCTTTGCCCATCGGTCTCAATGAGCGCGATGTCGATGCCATCCATCGAGGTGCCGCTCATGAGGCCGATGGCGCGCTTGAAGCTTTGCTTGTCTGTCATGGCGGGCCGCATTCCTTCCTTCGCACGCCTCCTTTCGCATTCGGCGTCGCGACTGCCCCTGGTTCGTAATAGGTGCGAGCTCTCCACTCGCCCCGGCTTCTTACTTAGCACGCCATTCTGTCGCGTTGTGCTATGCGGGATTGCTCCATTGCCGGCCCATTCGTTGCCTTGAAAGCAGCGGCAATCGCTGTAGGTTGTCGCGCGAGAGCGGCAGACGCGTCGTTGCCACTGAGGGGGAAGGAAAGAGTAGAGATGTCCGAGCTGTGGATCTGGGTCGCGGGCCTCGCCATGAGTGTGATTGCGCTCGTCTGGTTGGCGTTTCTCAACGCGTATGGGCTGCACACGATTGTTGCGGCCGCAACTGCACTCACCATCGCCGCCATCGCGCTTCGGCGTGCGTATGTGGCGCGCAACAGAGGCGCGAGCGAGGCCGCCATCGCCCGCCTCGAGGCTTACCACATGGGTGCCATCTGGAGCTGGGGCGCCGTTTCGCTCACGGCTACTTATCTCATGGTCCTTGCTTGGAAGGAGTGGTGGCAGTTTGCGCTGGCCTTTGGAGCCGCCGCGGCGCTGGCGTTCTATCTTGCCGTGCGCCTCGGAAAAGAGCCGAGCGGCACCGAGAAGCTGCTTGGCGCCGCCCGCTGGCTCACTCGTGTGCAATTGGCGGGCATGGCTTTGGTGGTCGTAGGGCTTATTGCCGACCGCAAGATGGATTTCGAATGGGTGGATTGGGCCGGCAACAACATCTTCTTTTTCGGTGCCCTGGCCCTCGGCGTCATCAGCCTCGACGCGCTCAAGTCATAGGCTTGCGGGGGCCATCCCCGGCCGAAGGGAGTATCGAGGAGGCCGAAAGACGAGAAGAGTCGTGGAGAGGAGGCGGAGGCGAAGCAGGCAGAGGAGAGAAGCAAGCAGAGCAGAAGAATAGAACAGAGAAGAGAAGAGAAGAGAAGAGAAGAGGAAGCGAGACGGTGAGAGGAGGAGACAGCGGCTGTGCTCGGTCCACAAGCGATCGGCGACAATCAGCCACTTGGGCGCAGTCCCCTCTGTCCCTCGGCGAGATTGAGCAGCCATATTCCGGTGACAAATGTCGCCATAAGCCAGGTCTGCCACATGCCCCAGCCGAAGGCGGCGACCGTCATGGCGCTTGCGGCATATGCGAGGGCGAAGGGGCGTACGCCTTCGGAGAAAGCGCCTGCCCGCCGCAACATTACAAAGCCGAGAATGGCCGCCAAAAGCGCGCCGATACCGCCAAGCTCATACCAGCTCTGCAAATACACATTATGCGCATGCCAGCCGGGCCGGCGAGCAAGGTCGAGGTCGTGTACGTTTCTCGTGCGCGCAATCAGGCGCTTTTGCAGGGCCCGGCTCGTGCGAAGCCCCGCTCCGAATATGGGCCGTTTTCGCGCTTCGCTCTCATTGTAAGACCAGATCGCGATCCGTGAGCGGGCGGAATAGGGCAGCCATTCGGCCTCGTGCAGGCCATAGTTATAGAGCGCCCAGGCGATGGGGATGGCGAAAAGAAAGGCCGCGCCGAGCCCGGCAAAAAGCATTCCTCGGGCAAAGCGCTCGGCAAAATGCGCGATTGCGAGAACGAGCGCACCCACCACAAACGCCGCCTGGGCGGTGGCGCTGTCGGAGAGGAATATGCCGATGCCGGCAAGAGCCGCCGCCAGGGCCATCGTGGGCCGGGCAAGTTTGGCGGGCAGATATTGCCGCATGAGCGGCAGGAGGAGCACAATATAGAGCGCCAGGGCGCCCGCGTGGCGATTGAAATAGTAGTTGTGCACCTCGGTGATGCGGCCGTCTATCACGGTAAGGCCCTTGTGCTTGGCCGGCAGAAGAGAGAAGGCGAGGTTGAGCGCAAACCGTGTGATTGGTGTGTCAAAGACGAGCTCGAGGCTCAGGTAAGCCACGCCAACGAGCCCTCCGATCACTGCGCCACGGAGATATTTGCGCCGGGCCGCCCCTTCGGCCGAGAAGAGCCGATTCGCCACATAGACCGCCGCCACGACAAGCGCGAGGGCATAAACAACCATCTCGAGCCCCGCCTTGGGGTCGGCCGACCACAAAAGCGTGACAGCGGCCCAGGCAATGAGCGCAAAGGCGGCAAGCGGAACGGCGCCCTTGAGGTTTTGCCAAGGCAGGGGCCGGCGCGCGAGCACGTCCTCGGCCAGCATCAGCAGATAGAGGACGAAGACGAGGGTTGCGGCGGCTCGCGGCGCAATGCCTGCGACCGCAACAAGGATGCCAAGGAC
>WGBL01000122.1 GCA_015494375.1 Hyphomicrobiales bacterium
CTTGTGATCAATCCCGGCCTCCTCCAACTGTCGCTGATAGGATGCAGCTTTGAAGGGCATGCTCCATTTCTCCTGCTGTAATCGCACTTTATCAGGCCGGTCGCGAAATCAGAGCCCGTTGCTGCGTCATATCGCGTCGTATCATGTTGTTTTACGTCTGCGCCACGCCCTCGTTCCGCCGAGCCAGATGCTCTGCGACGGCGAAGATGTCCTTGTCGCCGCGCCCGCACATGTTCATGACCAGGAGCAACTCTTGGGGCACGGTGGAGGCGGACCTGCGCCAGGCACACTTGCGTGAGACTCACTTGCGCCAGGGCTGGGAGCGAGAGAAGCGAACCGCCTCGACAATGTCATCGGCGGTGACGCCCTCCACCTCAATCCCCGGGACATCAAACGGAGACCTGTTTTCCCTCCTGCGCGAGAGGATGAACTCATCGCCGCCTCTCCGCCTGATGACGACATCCTCTTTCTTGGCGAGGTCGAGCAACTGCGCCAACTTTTGGCGCGCCTCCGAGAATGTGTAAACCCGCATGAGACCTACTCCAACACGTCTATTCCGAGGTCAAGCGCCACGCGCCTCATCCCTGCATCCAAGGTCAGCAGCATCGCCGACTCCTCGAGCGCGCACTGGAGCATGAAACCGTCATAGGCATAGATGTTGTGCGCGCACGAGAGCCGCAGAGCGCCGCGCAAATCAATGGACCTTAGTGCCACCGGGATAGCGGACACGGCTTCCCAAGCAGCCAAGGCTTGTTGCGGCGCCAAGCGTTGCTGCTTCACCATTCTCGTCAAAGCATTTGCGATTTCGAACGGCAATGAATCCGGTGCGACGACTTCGGCGCCCCTCGTCGCCTCGATGATCCAGCCCCGCATCGGCTCGTTGATCGCTACCGCAATGACTGCACTGGCGTCTGTTACGACCTTCATTTGTACAATTGTACATTTTCTCAGTGCGTGCTGTCAAATCGAAGCGGAGCAATCGCATGCCTCTCATCGACTTGCATCTAAGGGTGCCATGGAGGCTCTTTGTTACATTCTCTCACATCTCCATGCCCAGATGCTCTGCGACGGCGAAGATGTCCTTGTCGCCGCGCCCGCACATGTTCATGACCAGGAGTGACTCTTGGGGCAGCGTCGGGGCGAGCTTGCGCACATAGGCGAGCGCATGGGCGGGCTCGAGCGCTGGGATAATGCCTTCAAGCCGGGTGCAGAGCTCGAACGCCTCAAGCGCCTCCCGGTCGGTCACCGCAACATACTCGACCCGCCCCGTCTCCTTGAGCCAGGCGTGCTCGGGGCCGATGCCCGGATAGTCGAGGCCTGCCGAGATCGAATAGCCGTCGCGGATCTGGCCGTCGTCGTCCTGCAAGAGATAGGTGCGGTTGCCATGGAGCACACCCGGCTTGCCGCCGTTCAAAGAGGCGCAATGCTCGCCCGTCTCAAGCCCTTTGCCCGCGGCCTCGACGCCGTAGATCTTGACGCCGGGCTCGTCGAGGAAGGGATGAAAAAGGCCGATGGCGTTTGAGCCGCCGCCGATGCAGGCGACAAGCGCGTCGGGCAGCCGGCCCTCGCGCTCCATCAATTGCTCGCGCACCTCGTTGCCGATGACCGACTGAAAGTCGCGCACCATCTCAGGATAAGGGTGCGGGCCCGCGGCTGTGCCGATGAGGTAATAGGTGGTCTCGACATTGGCCACCCAGTCGCGGAGCGCCTCGTTCATGGCGTCCTTCAGGGTGCCGGTGCCGCTCGTTACGGGCCTGACCTCGGCACCGAGCAGCTTCATGCGAAAGACGTTGGGTTTTTGCCGCTCGATGTCGGTGGCGCCCATGTAGATGACGCAAGGGAGACCGAAGCGCGCGGCCACTGTCGCCACCGCAACGCCGTGCTGGCCTGCGCCCGTCTCGGCGATGATGCGTGTCTTGCCCATGCGCCGGGCGAGCTGGATCTGCCCCAGGCAATTGTTGATCTTGTGGCTGCCCGTGTGGTTGAGCTCGTCGCGCTTGAAGTAGACCTTGGCGCCGCCAAGCTCGGCCGTGAGGCGCTCGGCGAAATAGAGCGGGCTCGGCCGGCCACCATAGTGGGCCAATTGCTCGCGGAGCTCGGCCTGAAACGTCTCGTCGGTCTTGGCCTCCTTGTAGGCCTCTTCCAGCTCGAGGATGAGCGGCATGAGCGTCTCGGCCACAAACCGGCCGCCAAAGATGCCGAAATGGCCGCGCTCGTCGGGCCCGGTGCGGAAGGTGTTGGGCTGTGTCTGCACGTTCTCAGGCATGGTCGCGGGCCTCGTCTTTGTCTTTGGCTGCGGTTGCTCGGGGCGCTGCTTTGGCCGCACGGATGAATGAGCGGATGCGCGCCACATCCTTGATGCCCGGGGCGCTCTCGACGCCCGATGATACATCGACGGCAGGTGCCCCAGTGAGTGCAATCGCGGCTGCGACGTTGTCACTATTGAGGCCGCCGGAGAGGATGAATCCCTCGGCGATGGCGGCCGCGCGCAAGATGCGCCAATCAAAGGCGATGCCATTGCCGCCCGGCAAAAGCCCCGGCGCGTCCCGTTCGAGCTTGGCATCATAGAGAAGACGCGCGGCCGCGCCCCGATAGCGATCGCCCTCGGCGACGTCCCCATGGCTTGCGACCTTGATCGCCTTGATGATGCGCGCGCCCGAGAGGCGGGCGATCTCGGCGGCGCGCTCGGGGCTTTCATTGCCGTGAAGCTGCAGGTAGTCGGGCGCGACAGCACTTCTGATCTCCGCGATGAGGCGATCGTCGGGATCGACGACCAGTGCGACGACGTGCGCCCGGCCGCGGGCGATGGCGGCCAGCTTCGCGCCCTCCTCGAGCGTGAGATGGCGCGGGCTCGGCGGATAGAAGACGAGGCCAACATAGTCGGCGCCCGCCTCAAGCGCCGCCTCGAGGGCCGCCTCACCCGTGAGCCCGCAGATTTTGACCTCGACCGTCATACCGCCCGTTTGTTCCTCGACTCCGCTTATCGCCTGCGCTGTTTGAGTCCGCTGGATGAATGCGCTGGGCGAGTGCGCCGGGCAAGTGCGCCCAGAAAGTGCGCCCGCCAAGCGCGCCGGGCCAGCGCCGCCGGGCCAATGCTCTCTTTGGTGGCTGAGCGGCTGGTCCGCGCAAGGCCCGCGCGGGTTCAGACTAGGCGATTGGGCTTGCCCTTGTCCATTGGAAGCCAGGGCTCAAACGATGTGCGGGAAGCGGAGGAGATTGCGCGAAGCCTTCCATGCCAGTCGTCATGCCAGTGCAAGATTGCCCGCTGGCGTGTCTCAGCTCCGGTGTGTGAGCGGCAATAGGGAATCGGGAGCCGGGTCCCGCGCCTGCCGGCGGGCGAGGCGCTCCACCTCGCGCTTCCAACGCGCGGCATCGTGCGAATACTCCTTGGCCGCGCGGCGCCATTTGGCTTGCTGGCGCCAGGCCGCCCACCAGCCGAAAAAGATACCGACGATGAGGGCGGCAAATACATAGAGGAAAAACGGCAGCTCCAGGTAGAGCACCGGGTCGGCCCGATTGAAGGGGTCGAGAACGAGCCGCACGATATGGCGATTGGCGATGGCGAGGGTGAGCGCGACGACCGTGCCCGGAATGACGATCAGGAGCCAGAAGAGAAAGCGTTTCAAGATGCGCCTCGCTTGCTTGGTTCGCTCGAGCTTAATTGGGAGCAGCCCTTACCGGGTAAAGCATATCGTTCTTTGGCAGAGCCTGTTAGAACGGCGACACTATCTCAAGAACCACACATGATCTAAACAACCACATATGCTCCTCGTTTGCGCCAATTCATTCCATTGCGCCCACTCTTGTTGGCCTATTTGCTCGCACTCTTGCGTTTGCCGGCTCGTGTTGCGCGGGCTCCTGATCTGGCGCCGGCGGTTGCGGCTTTGGCCGCGCGGGGCTTGGCTGCCTGAGCCGGCTTTTTTGCCTTTGCTGTCGAGTTCTTTGACACGCTCTTTGACGCACTCTTCGTTGCGCTCTTTGCAGCGACGCTCGGCTTATAGTTGCGGTTAAGCCGCTCGCGCAGCTCCTTGCCGCTCTTGAAGAAGGGAACGTATTTTTCCTCGACGAATACGGTCTGGCCCGTGCGTGGGTTGCGCGCCTTGCGCGGTGCGCGGTATTTGACGGTAAAGGCACCGAAGCCCCGCAATTCCACACGGTCACCACGCGCAAGGGCATCGACAATCTCGCCAAGCACGATGTTGACAATGCGCTCGGCGTCGCGCTGGTAGAGATGTTCCCGGGAGGCCGCGATCTTCTGAATGAGCTCGGACTTGATCATCGGCATCGACCTCCTCTGTCAACTGATTACTTGAACAATTGATCGTACAAAACCGGATTGCCCCCGCCAGATCGGCTCGCCCCGCTTGATCGGCCCGCCCCGCCAAATTGGCTGCAAGAGGCCCGAACAGCGGCCCTTTGCCTCGCTTGCCACTCCCGCGCTCGCCTGGCCCCGAGGCGCATATCGAGACTCTACCGCTTTCGCGTCGCGAGCAGACCCCCTGCGTTACCCGCTTGTTCTCGCTTTAGCTCTTGTTTTCGCCTTAGCCCCTTGTTTCCGCCTTAGCGCCCTGATTTCGCCTTAGCCC
>WGBL01000123.1 GCA_015494375.1 Hyphomicrobiales bacterium
CGATCAGCTCGTTGGGGTGCTCACTGTCATATTCGGGAGCCATGGCCCAGCCGGCTCGCTCGAGGAAGATGTCTTCCCCACTCTTCTCTGAAGGCCGGTCTGAAGGTCGGCGCGCAATGCGCGTCCTTGCGCTCGGGCTGCGCCTATCCGAGCCTGCTTGCGGTTGATCTCGGCCAAAAGGGGACGGCTGGCGCCCCTGCCCTCTGGTGCGCCCTTTCTCTCGCGCGAAGCCTGTGCCCGCGGGGTCTGGCCTTGTCGCTCTCACCGGGCGTGGCGGCGCGGCGACCACATCGGGGCCGAGCGAGGCCAGCAGCTCGCCGATGGCATTGGGCCTGGTAGCTGGCACCGGTTTTGCGGCCGGCGCGCCCCGGCGCGCCTCGACGGGCCCCTCTGCGAGCCGCAGCGCGACCCTGCTCGCAGCTGCGGTTGGCGCCGTCCTCTCAGGACGCGGCGAGGCAAACGAGCGAGCGGGCGTTGGCGTGGTCGCGGGCGTTGCCGTGCCAAGGCTCGCGAGCACGGGGACGGGCACCGAAAACCTGTCCATTCGTTCAAGCTTGCCCGGCGTTTCCTCCAGCGCGGCCACCATCACGGGCGCCTTTGGGCTGGCACGCAAGGCATGGAAGCTGGCGATCTTTTGCGCAAGGCTTGCGTACTTGCGCCGCGCAACGATGACGTCGCGCTTGGTGATGGGGCGGCCGTCGCGGGGGACATGACGGGTCTTGCCGTTGGGAAAGAGGAGCGCGAGCTCATAGCGCCCCATGCGCGGCCAGTGTCTTACGCGGCCGGTGTCGACATGAATGAAGGGGATGGCCGAGGTGGGATAGTAGCCGACGCCGCCCCGCTCACGCACGAGGGCCGAATAGCGCATCCGCCTGACCGGCACATCGGGAAAGTGGATATCGGCGGCCTTGCCCAGGATATGGCGGCTGTTTCTGGCCTGGCCGCCCACGGTGCGCCGCAGCATGTTGTTGGTTTTGCGCGAGCGATAGCCGGAGATGAGATGGACCGGACGGCGCGAGCCGAGCTCGGTGTGGATCTCCCAGATGATGTCATAGAGCTTGGGATCCATCCGGGTGGCCTCGTTGCGCCGCCAATCGCGGAAGATCCAGTCGAGCTTTTTGAGAGCGGAGGGGATGTACTTGCCGTCCTTCTTGTAAACGACGGTCAAGGTCTCGCCATTGTGAATATTGTAGATGCTGAGAACCCGCTCGTCGGCCGCGCTGGCCGGCATATGGGCGCTGCCGCCGGCGAGCAGCAGGGCGAGGCCGGCCACGGCAAGTTGAGCGAAAGCTCTCAAATCCGGCCAATGCAAAGTCAAGCGCATTCCCCTTGCCGAGGTCGATTCGCCATAGTAATTCCGCCATAGCAATGACGGACGACGGCACGCGCGGTCGCTGCCGCTGGCTGTCGCCAATCGAGCGCGACCGGCAATCATGCCCTTCGCACCGCCCCGCCCCGCCCAACGCCTCATCCCGCACATCAAACGCCACATGCCGAAGCGGCGAGCCTACGGGGGTGCCGAACCCCGCTCTTTCGTTCGGCCCCCCGCCTATACCTTAAGGCGTGTTTTGGCTATCCGAAGGCGGTCGGCGAACATCGAGGCCGGCCCAAGCCCAAGGCCATATCCGGGCCGATGGGCCAACCTCTCATACAACCTTGGCGATAATTCGCGCGCGAGTGTTAAGAAGTTCTCAACCCGCGCCTTGCAGCCGCTTGGCCTCTCTCCGCCGCGCATAGAGGATCGGCTCGGTGTAGCCATTGCGCTGGGTGCGGCCCGCAAATATGAGATCGCAGGCCGCTTGAAAGGCGCTGCTCGCCTCGAAGGCGCGGGCCATGGGCCGGTAGGCCGGCTCCCCCGCATTCTGGTCATCGACCACCTTGGCCATGCGCCTTAATGTCTCCATCACCTGCTCCTTCGAGCAGACGCCGTGGTGGAGCCAATTGGCGATATGCTGGCTCGAGATCCGGAGTGTTGCGCGATCCTCCATGAGCCCGATATCGTGAATGTCAGGCACCTTCGAGCAGCCGATGCCCTGCTCGACCCAGCGCACGACATAGCCGAGGATGCCTTGGGCGTTGTTCTCAAGTTCCTCGCGGATTTCGTCCTCGGACCAGTTGCGCCCCTCGGCGAGCGGAATTGCGAGAATATCGTCAAGGCGCGCCCGCTCACGGGTTGCGAGTTCGCGCTGTCGGGCGGCGACATCGACCTTGAGATAGTGGATGGCATGGAGCGTCGCCGCCGTGGGCGAGGGCACCCAGGCGGTATTGGCGCCCGCCTCGGGATGGGCGATCTTTTGGGCCAGCATGTCGGCCATGCGGTCGGGCATGGTCCACATGCCTTTGCCGATCTGGCCCCGCCCGGCAAAGCCGCAGGCCAGCCCCACATCGACATTCCAATCCTCATAGGCCCGGAGCCAGCGGGCGCTCTTCATCTCGCCCTTGCGAATCATGGCGCCGGCTTCCATTGACGTGTGGATCTCATCGCCGGTGCGATCGAGAAATCCGGTGTTGATAAAGACAATGCGCCCGCGGGCGGCGCGGATGCATTCCTTGAGATTGACGGTGGTGCGCCGCTCTTCGTCCATGAGGCCGAGCTTTATCGTGCCATGCTCGAGCCCCAGGATGTCCTCGACACGTGCGAGGAGCGCGTCGGTGAACGCCACCTCGTCGGGCCCATGGAGCTTCGGCTTGACGATATAGAGCGAGCCCTTGCGGCTGTTCCTGAAGGCTCCGGTGCCCTTGAGGTCATGAAGCGCAATGGCCATTGTCGTGAGGCTGTCGAGAAGGCTTTCGGCGATTGCGCGTCCTTCGCTGTCGCGGACGGCATCGGTCGTCATGTGATCGCTCATGACGCGCACGAGCATGAGACTGCGGCCGGGCAGGGTCTGTGTTGCGCCCGAGGGCGCGAGCCAGGTCTGGTCGGGCAGGAGCCGACGCTCGACCATGCACCCACCTTTTTCGAAGCGGGCGACGAGATCGCCTTTCATCAGACCGAGCCAGTTGCGATAGGCGGCCACCTTGTCGGCGGCATCGACCACGGCCACCGAGTCCTCGAAATCAATAATGGTGGTGAGCGCCGCCTCGAGAACCACATCCTGGATGCCGGCCTTGTCATTGCGGCCGATGGCACCGGCGCGGTCGATCATGAGCGCAAGGTGAAGGCCGTGGATGCGCAAGAGAATACCTTCGGGGGCATCGGCGCTGCCACGAAAGCCCACAAACTGTGCCGCGTCCGAAAGGCCTGTCGTCTCGCCGCCCTCAAGGCGCGCCCAAAGGCGGCCGTCTGCGCCGACGCCATAGGCGACGACATCGCCATGCGAGGCGCCGACAAGCGGCGCCACTTCGTCGAGAAGCGCCCGGACGGCCGCAATCACCTTGGCCCCCCGTTGCGGGTTATACTCGGCGCCTCTTCGCTCTGCACCGCCCTCTTCGGGGATGGCGTCGGTGCCATAAAGGGCGTCATAGAGGCTGCCCCAGCGGGCATTGGCGGCATTAAGCGCATAACGGGCGTTGGTGACCGGCACGACGAGCTGCGGCCCGGCCACTTGCGCGATCTCGTCATCGACATGCCTTGGCGAGATCGTGAAATCTTCACCCCCGGGCACGAGATAGCCGATCTCCTCGAGAAAGGCCCTGTAGGCTTGGGGATCGATCGCCTCGCCTCGGTGCTCCCGGTGCCAGGCGTCCAGCTTGGCTTGCAGCGCATCGCGGCGGGCAAGCAGCGCCCGATTGCGCGGGCCGAACTCGTCGATGAGCTGTGCAAGTCCCCTCCAGAAGGTCTCGGGCGCAATGCCAGTGCCAGGCAGCGCCTCTTGCGAGACGAAATCGTAAAGCGTTCGCGCGACCGACAGTCCATTGGTCTCGATGCGATCGGTCATGACTCTTTTCTTGCTTTCCTGCAGTTGCGGCATGGCTGCTTGGGCACGCCTACCTGGGCACGGCTGCCTGGATGCCTTTGGCGGCCTCTTTGCACGCCACCCTTGGCGAGTGTCCTCTTGACGAGGCCCACTTGGCGAGCACTCGTGGCAGGCGCCCTTGTGGCGAGTGCCCTCGTGTCGAGTGCCCACTTGGCGGGCGTCCTCTTGGCGGATGCCCGCTTTGTGGTGCTGCGTCATGCCCGCGGCTGGCCAAGCGGCTCGATCGTGGCATGCCAGCGATTGGCATGCGTAAATTTGGCGTTTGGCATGCCAGTAGCCGGCGGCAACCGACCCCACTGGCGCGTCGGGCCCACTTGATGCCCATGACGCCCAAGTCGTCAGGGATCCCTGCAACCGCGGGCGGCTCGGGTGCACTCGCCGATTCGACATCCGCTAATTCAAGAGTAGAGTTTTTCTTGGAAGCGCCCGTTTGTCATCCTAGACAAAGGGCGAGAGGCAAGGGGCCAGAGATGAAGGGCGAGCCACTCGGCTCATCGGGCTCGGGCCGCGGAACCATAGCAGGATGGGAGCAATGACTTGCGCGCAATGCCGAACCAGTTTAGATGTTTGAGCACCCTCGCCACTTGTGGACGCTGGGCTGAGCGCAGCGCGAGTGGACGGAACGCAGCGATGGCTGAGTGCTGACTGAGCGGCGCGCCGAGTGGGTCGAGCGCCACAATCGTCGCTCCCTTCGTCTAGTGGCCTAGGACGCCGGCCTCTCACGCCGGAAACAGGGGTTCGAGTCCCCTAGGGAGCGCCAAACATCAGGACGGGAGCGCCAAACATCAGGACCGAAGCGCCAAACACGGGGAGGGGAGCGCCGCCGCCCCACATCAGTGCAAGACCCTGATCTAATCGGTCAAGCGGGCTCGAGGGGGTGTAATCCCTTAGGGAGCGCCACGCCCGCCTTCCCTGGAGGGCGCGTCAGGCGGGGCGTCGGTGGAGGCCGAGACCGCCAAGAGCGCCTGTTTCTTATCGCGCCAGATGAAATAGATATTGCGGGCATAAATGATGAGCCCCATGCCTTGTCCCAGTATGAAAACCGGATCGAGGCGGTGGATGGCATAGGCAAAGAGCATGAGCCCGCCCGCGAAACTGAAATACCAGAACGTCTCGGGCACGATGGACCGGCGCGCCCGCTCGCTTGCGATCCACTGGATGATAAAGCGCATCGAGAACATGAGCTGCGCGGCAAAGCCGATGGCGAGCCATATGAGCTCGCCCGTTGAGAGGCTGCCCCACCAATGGGCGAGCTTCGAGAGGTCCATGGCTCAGCGCTCCCCATCGCTTGGGGTCTCGGGAAGGAGAGCGGATGCCGCCCCGCTCCCCACGCTGCTGCTCTCCCC
>WGBL01000124.1 GCA_015494375.1 Hyphomicrobiales bacterium
CCGAGCGGCTGTCGATACCCTTCCGCGCCATCAAGGTTTTCTTCGATCCAAGTGTGCCCTTCGGGCTTCAATTCGAAGCCTCGGAGATGATGGCCAAGGCGGCCGCCTCGCTAAGCGTTGTCGTCTCGGCGGCCGCCTTGGCCATCATCTCCGAGGCTTCGAATTGAAGCCCGAAGGGCACACTTGGATCGAAGAAAACCTTGATGGCGCGGAAGGGTATCGACAGCCGCTCGGGGATGTTTCCGAATGTCAGTTTGACCTCGAAGCTCTCGTCCCGCACCTTGAGGTCCCAAAAGCGATGTTGCAACACGACCGTCATCTCTTCCGGATACTGCTCACGCAGGCGCTTTGAGAGCACGACACCCTCGGCCTGGGTGTCGAAAGCGATATAGAAATGATGCTCGCCGGGCAGCCCTTCGGCCGCGACTCGGCGCAAAACCTCGCGTATGACGCCCCGCAAGGCGTCCTGGGACAAGGCCTGGTAATCGATTTCGGATTCCGGCATCGGCCTAGACCCGCAACCCCTTCACGTCCCGCAACCCCGTTACGTTCTGTGTGCGTGACGCCCCAACACTTGGCAGTTGGCAGCGCCCGGCAGCGCTCGAGCGATCAGTATTGTAGCGCCGCTGTTCCCATTGGCCGCCGTTCCCGTTGGCCGCCGTATCGCCATCCCTGCGGCTTGCACGACGCGAAGGCCGCCTTCCGCAAGCCAAATCTGACAGCCAAGGCAAGCTCAGACAGCAAAGTGGAGGGCTTCTGTTGCCCGGTGCCCTCCTGACCGCGCCTGGGGCTTGCTCTAAGCCTCAGGACTTTGTGTTTCGGTGGCTAAAGCCGCTTACGCAGCCATCGCCGCCGGAGCATAGTTGTCGTTGGCAACTATTAGCTTGGCCCGATAACGGCGGTACCATGCCGGGCGACGGTCTGTCCTTTACACCCTCGTCGATCCTATATCGCCCCCAAATCAGGTGTCAGATATCAGGATTGCTTTGTCTGGCACGTGACACCTGATACCTGACAACTGATTGGTGGAGGCGCCGGGTACTGCCCCCGGGTCCGATGGGTTTATTGCGACAGCCGTTTATCGCCATAGTCGGACATCGCCGACAACTGCAAATATAGGCATTTCGAGGGGCGAATGAAAGGCTTGTTTGCATTCGGCGCAACAGGGGCGCGCAAATGGCGCAAGGTGGGTGCACAGCCTCTATGCCCCTTGGCCGACCGACCAGGCCGCGTCCGCGGCAATCCGGGCTCCCTGGCGCCCTAATCGCCGTCGGTGGCAATGAAGATGACATGCCCGCAATGCTTGCAATGGCTGGCATCAGGCTCATGGCGCCGCAGGCCGCAGTTGGGGCAGGTGTATGTGACCTTACGCGGCCGAAAGATGGTCTGCAGGAGGCGCAAGAACAGCGAGACCCCAAGCACCATCATGACCACCGAGAGCAGATGCCCCCAGTCGCCCTTGAGCGTGATGTCGCCAAAGCCCGTGGTGGTAAGCGTCGAGACCGTGAAATAGAGCGCATCGATAAAATTCTCGATTTCGCTGTTTCTGCCCTTGCCCTGGAACACGAATACGAATGACGACATCACGAAGATGAAGACGATCAGATTGACCGCGCTCTGGATGACGTCTTCATTGTCGCGGAAGAAGCGGCTCTGTGCGCGCAGGTCCCTGAGGGTTTGGATCGAGCGCAAGAGGCCGACCGCGCGCAGCACCCTCAAGAAGATGAGGCTGTCGACAAACCAGGGGATCACGAGTGTCGTAACGATCACCACATCAATGAGCGTTGTCGGCAGGACGAGAAAGCGGGCGCGATTGGGGGCGATCCAGAAGCGCGCCAGGACATCGAGCGTAATGATGGCGGCGATTGCCATCTCCAGCGCGCGCAACCCGTCGGGCCCCATTCCCAGGCTCGATTCCGGCTGCAGAGTTGTGGCAATGAAGAAAAGGAAAATGGCTAGGTCGAAGCCAAGCATCGCGGCGCGAAAGCGCCGCGAGCGGGGGCTTGCGCCGTGATAGAGGCTGCGAACGAGCTCGCGCGGTTTTCTCATGCGGGGGCTGATCCTCTGCGGCTACTGGGCACTCATCTTGCGAGGTTATCGCGCGACGCCGTCGTGCATCGCCGTCGTGCCGCGCCATTGGGCGACGTTATCGCCCCGGGGACCATCTGGCGCAAGCCTGGCAGTCTTTGCAGTCCGGCAATCGTCGGTTGTTGTTGTAGATCACCATAAGGCCATTGAGGCCATAAAGGAGAGCAGTGGATGGACAAGGATCGCTTTGAAAAGGGCCTGGCGATGCGGCGCAAGACGCTCGGCGATGCCTATGTCGACAAGGCGCTGACCGAGGCGGACGACTTTTCGCGCCCCTTCCAGGAGCTCCTCACCGAATACTGCTGGGGTGTGGGCTGGGGCGACGAGACGCTGTCGCCGAAAACCCGCTCGATGCTCAACCTCGCCATTCTGGCGATCCTCGGCCGCATGCCTGAATGGGAGATTCATCTGCGCGGCGCACTTAGGAATGGCGTCAGCAAAGCCGAGATCGCCGCCATCATCACCCATGTCTCGCTTTATGCCGGCATCCCCGTGGGCGTCGAATGCCACCGCATCGCCCGCCAGGTGCTGAGCGAGGAGAGCAGCAAAGAACAGTGAGACCATGGACCGGGCTTGGGTGCCAGGCGCCAGGTGGTCAGGTACCAAATTCAGGTGCCGGGTGTCAGGTGTCAGATGACAAGCTTGTCATCAACGGGTTGCGCGGCCTGAGCGCCACTCGCCCGCGCCTCCTCACCCTTGCCTGCCTCCGTCGTCATGCCCGGGCGTGACCCACTGCTGTCCGGTCGACTGTTGTTTTGCCTCCCCCTTCTAGGGGAAGGCTGGGCGGAGGGCGGAGCCCGAAGCACTGGAGGGGGGCGTTGCGGAAGGCAACGAATATGCATAACCAATTGACCGCAAATCAGGATTCACCCCCTCCTTGGCTTCCCGCTCCTCGCC
>WGBL01000125.1 GCA_015494375.1 Hyphomicrobiales bacterium
CGTCTTCGCCCCCACGGGGACCTATATCCCCGGCACCGATGTGCACCTCAAGAGCGCGAAGATCCGCGGGGTCGAATCCCACGGCATGCTGTGCTCGGAGCGCGAGCTCGAGCTTTCCGACGATCACGAGGGCATCATCGAGTTGCCGGAAAGCGCGGCCGCACATGTGGGCGAGCGCTATGTCGATGTCATGGGGCTCGATGACCCCGTGATCGAGGTCGGCATCACGCCCAACCGCCCCGATGCGCTTGCCGTCCGCGGCATCGCTCGCGACCTTGCCGCCGCCGGCCTCGGCCGCCTCAAAAAGGAGCGCAAGGGCTACGTCAAGCCCGGAACCTTCGACTGCCCCATCGCAATCGAGCTCGACTTTCCCGAAGATGCGGCCGAGGCCTGCCCAATCTTTGCCGGCCGGCTCATTCGCGGCGTCGAGAACCGCCCTTCACCCTCCTGGCTGCAACAGCGCTTGCGCGCCATCGGGCTCCGGCCGATCAACGCCCTTGTCGATATCACCAACTATATCACCTATGATCGCGCCCGCCCGCTCCACGTCTATGATGCCGCCACCCTCAAGGGCGCGATCCGGGCCCGGCTTGGGCGACGGGGCGAGAGCTTCCTCGCGCTCGACGGCAAGACTTACGAAGTCGACGAGGAGATGACGGTCATTGCCGACGACAGTGGCGTGCTGGGGCTCGGCGGTGTCATCGGCGGCGAGCGTACGGGCTGCACCGAGGCCACCACCGACGTCTTTATCGAATCGGCCTATTTCGATCCGGTGCGCACCGCCATGACGGGCCGTCGGCTCGGCATCCATTCCGATGCCCGCTACCGCTTCGAGCGCGGCATCGATCCGCTGTCGGCACCACTCGGCATTGCCCTTGCGACGGAGATGATTCTCGAGATTTGCGGTGGTGAGCCGAGCCGCGTGGAGATGGCCGGCACGCCGCCTGAGCGCAATCTGGTCATTGCCTTCGACCCCCACGAGGTCATGCGTCTTACGGGCCTTGCGCTCAAGCCGGCGCGGATCAAGACCATCCTGAAGGCGCTTGGCTTTGGCATTGCGGGCAAGGGGGACGCACTCGAGGTCGCGGTGCCGAGCTGGCGGCCCGATGTCCATGGCCCTGCCGATCTCGTCGAGGAGGTGATCCGTATCGAAGGCATCGACAAGGTGCCATCGGCACCCATGGCGCGCACCTCTGGGGTCGCGCGGCCGGTGATGACCGAGCCGCAAAAGCGGCTGCGGCTCGCCAGGCGCACGCTTGCCGCGCGCGGCATGGTCGAGGCTGTCACCTGGTCGTTCATCCCAAGGCGCATGGCCGAGGCCTTCGGTGGCGGCACAGAGGAGCTCACACTCGCCAACCCCATCTCCAGCGAGATGAGCGACATGCGCCCCTCGCTCCTGCCGGGTCTCCTTGTGGCCGCCCAGCGCAATCGCGATCGCGGATTTGCGGATCTCGCTCTATTTGAGGCGGGCCAGGTCTTTCACGGGCCTGCGCCCGATGCCCAGCGGACGGCCGTTGCCGGCATCCGTGTGGGCAGCCAATGGCTCATCGGCGGCGGCCGTCACTGGGATGGCGCGACACGAGCGGTCGATCTCTTTGACGCAAAGGCCGATCTCGAAGCACTTTTGCGCGGCCTTGGCTTCGATCCCGCGCGGGCCCAGATCGTGCGTAAGGCACCGGGCTGGTTTCACCCGGGCCGCTCGGGCGCCCTCAAGCTCGGCCCCAAGACGACGCTTGGCGTCTTTGGTGTTCTGCATCCCGGGCTGCTCGATGCGCTCGATTTTTCATTCTCGGGCCCCGTCGTCGGTTTCGAGATGGAGCTCGAGGCATTGCCGCTCTCGCGCAAGAAGGCCCGCGGCAAGGGACCCCTCGAGCTGTCTGATCTGCAGCCCGTCCGTCGTGACTTCGCCTTTCTGCTCGATCGCGAGGTGCCGGCGGCCGAGGTCGTGCGGGCCGCACGCTCGGCGGACAAGAAGCTCATCAGCGATGTGGGGGTTTTCGACGTCTTTGAGGACGAGAGCCTTGGGCCCGACAAGAAATCGCTCGCCATCGAGGTCACCTTGCAGCCCCGGGATGAGACTCTGACGGAGGCAGCCATCGAGCGCATAGCCAAGAAGATCGTCGCCGCCGTCGAGAAGGCCACCGGCGGCACCCTTCGCAGCTGAGCGGTCGGGCAGCTGAGCCCTTGGGCGGTTAGGCGCTTGGGCAGCTGAGCCCTTGGGCGGTTAGGCGCTTGGGCGGTCGAGCAGCTGAGCGGTTGGGCGGCTGAGCCGGAGAGCGCCGAGCCGTTGGCGGGCTGGGCGGTTGGACAACCGAACCTTTGGACAGCTGAGCGGCTGAACTGTGGGGGGCCTTAGCCGTTGGGCGGGCTGAGCGAGTGGGCGGGCTGAGCGAGCGGCGATGGGATGGGCACTTGTGCTCGTGCTAATGTGCTATAATGCTATGATGCCGCCATGACCGAGAGCTCCACCACAAGAAAGCAGAAGCAATACCGTTATTATGTGCGCTCGCCCGATGGCCGCGCCATCTATGGCTTCGATGACCTCGACGGCGCCCGCACGGCGGCACTCGCCTACGGCGAAGGGGCCCACATCATCGACACGCTCGCCCAGGCCTATGTACCGATGCTCCATGAGGTGATGGGAGGCGAGATCGTCTATGCCGGCTATGGTGGCTGGGACACCGGGCGCTTCGGCGTCGATCGCGATCTCATCGAGGCGATCAAGAAGGGCCATGTCGCGCTGGTGCATGCCTTCCTCGCCAAGGGCGCCGATGCCAATGCCCGCGACCGCAATGGCGGGCCGGCGCTCCATTGGGCGGTGGGGGGCGGCAAACCCGACATCGTGGCGCTGTTGCTGGCCCATGGGGCCGACGTGGGCGCCCGCGATCACAACGGCCTTCTGGCGCGTGAGATTGCCAAGCGGCGCGGCCGCGACGAGATTGTGGCCC
>WGBL01000126.1 GCA_015494375.1 Hyphomicrobiales bacterium
CGAGCCGTCCTGGCGGCGGACATAGACCGAGGAGACCTCGGCGACCATCTGGCGGGCGATCTCGCGGACGACGCGATCGAGCCGCGACTGGCCGCTCCCGGGCTCCGCCATGATCTGGCGCAGCCGCCGGATGAGCAAGCGGGGGCCGGCATCCAATTGCGCCATGTTGTTTCGCTCCACCCGGGTTCCACCGTCCTCAAAGCTCAAAGGCTTGAGCGCCAGTGTCTGACACGACAGGTTGAAATTGTAGATGGCACCATGCGACTCTCTAATGCCATTGCCCGCCGGCGACCGGTGCACTGACAACTCTTGGGTTCTGTATTTATGCCGTTGCGGCACTTCGCCAGCGCTTTCTCGTTACGCGACGAGGCTTAGCATGCGGGGAGCGGTTTGGCGAAACCGCGCACGCCCCGACGCGCGGCGGCTCAGCGGCGGGCGCGCTGGCCGAAAAGCACCTCACGCGCCCTGTCGTCGAGCTCCTTGCGCCGCCGTTCGGTGCCAACCATCACCGCACGCGCGACCGCTGGGCGCGCGCGAATGCGCTCGAACCAAGCTTTGAGCGCGGGAAACGCGTCCAAGTCCTGCCCCTGGCGCTTATAGGGCCGCACCCATGGGTAGGCCGCCATGTCGGCAATCGAATAAAAGTCGCCTGCGAGATAGTCGTTGGCCTCAAGCCGCTTGTCCATGACGCCATAGAGGCGATTGACCTCATCGGTATAGCGTTTGATGGCATAGGGCACCTTCTCGGGCGCATATTGCTGGAAATGGTGAGCCTGGCCCGCCATCGGCCCGAGCCCCGCCATCTGCCAGAAAAGCCATTCCTCAACAGCAATGCGCGCGCGCTCGTCCTGGCCGTAAAAGCGGCCGGTCTTGCGGGCGAGGTATTGCAGGATGGCGCCTGACTCGAAAACCGAGACGGGCTCGCCGTCGGGCCCCTCGGGGTCGACAATGGCGGGCATGCGGTTGTTGGGTGCAATGGTGAGGAACGCGGGCGCGAACTGCTCGCCGCGGCCGATATCGACATACTTCACCTCATAAGGCAAACCGCATTCCTCGAGCATAATGGTGATCTTGTAGCCGTTGGGGGTCGGCCAGAAATAGAGCGCGATGGGTGCCTTCTGGGTCATCGCTCATCTCCTACGCCTACGCCTACGCCTAAGCCCGCCCGAGCCCTGCGCCCGCTCTGCCCTTGTGCGCACGCCCTGCCTGCGCCCGCCCCCAGGGTCCGCCCGGCGCCCCGTGGAGGGACCGCCACGCCAATGACTGTCAGAGACGCCGGCACCCCTAGGCAGCCGACACGCCTAAACGGTAAGGATCGTCGAGCCCGTCGTCCGCCGCGCCTCGAGGTCGCGGTGCGCCTGGGCCGCCTCATGGAGCGGATAGCGCTGATTGACATTGATCCGGACCTTGCCTGCGCCCACCACCTCAAAGAGGTCGCGCGCGGTCTCCAAAAGGTCCGCGCGTTTGGCGATATAGGTAAACAGCGTCGGTCGGGTGGCAAAGAGCGACCCCTTCTGGGCGAGGATGCCGATATCGAAGGGCGCGATCGTTCCCGAGGACTGCCCGAACGAAACCCAGAGACCGAGCGGCTTCAGGCAGTCGAGCGAGCCGGGGAAGGTGTCTTTGCCGACCGAATCATAGACGACATCGACCCCCTCACCCCCGGTGATCTCCTTGACGCGGGTGACAAAATCCTCCTCGCGATAATTGATTGTATGCGCCGCCCCGTGGGCGCGGGCCAGCTCGGCCTTCTCGGCCGAGCCCACGGTGCCGATGACCGTGGCACCAAGGGCGCGTGCCCACTGGCACGCAATCAGTCCCACGCCGCCCGCTGCCGCATGAAAGAGAAGCGTCGTCTCGGGCCCCACGTTGTAGGTTTTACGCAACAGATAGCGCGCGGTCATGCCCTGGAGCATCATGGCCGCGGCGGTCTCGTCGCCGATCTCGTCGGGCAGCTTGACGAGGCGGTCGGCGGCAATCAGGCGCTCCTCTGCATAGGCGCCGATGGGCCCCGCATAGGCCACACGATCACCCTCGGCCAAGTCCTCGACCCCATCGCCCACGGCGACAACGGTCCCCGCGCCCTCCATGCCCGGCACAAACGGCAACGACGGCTGAGGATAAAGGCCGGTGCGCACATAGACATCGATATAGTTGAGCCCGATGGCGCTGTGGCGGAGGCGCACCTCGCCCGGGCCCGGTGCCCCCACCTCGACCTCCTCATAGCGCAAGACCTCGGGCCCGCCATACTCATGAATGCGAATTGCCTGGACCATGACACCTCCTTGCCGCTACAGGAAGCGAGCATAGGCCGTCGCTCGGGACGCACTGCCGCTCCCAATGGTTGCTCCGAACCGGGGCAGCATATCACCCGCACCCCATCGGCGACCATGCCCCACCTGGTTGGTGAGGCCAACCACGGTCGGAGGGGCGAGTCAAAGGCGCCAGTCGGGGGCGCGGGTCGAAGACGCATGTCGGGGGCGCGTCTCCGGGCGCGTGTGCGACGCAAGACCCTTGCGGTTCAGTTCTGCCCAAGCACAGGGGAGGCGTTGGTCGCAACCTTTGCCGGGAAGTTGCCATCGCCGGCCCCGTTCGGGAGCATTCCCGGTGCGCCACGCCGAGGCTGTGATCCACATAAGGCCGCATTGCTGATGCTGAGCACGAAACGGATTTGAAACAGTCTTACTTGGCACGAAACGGACTTGAAACAGTCTCGCTTGAAACAGTCTTATATGTGCGGAGATATGGCGGTTGCCACAATAGGCCGATAGTATCGCCCCATGAGCCGCCTCATGAGCCCGATCATCGGGCGCGTGGATGAACGCCTGAACAAACCGGCGCGGGAGAATTATCAGGGCAATCAAGGGACAACGTAGAAGTGCCATGAAGCACATGAAGCAGTCGAAGCGAGACAGCGTCATCGGTCGCGACATGGTCGTGGAGGGGACCCTCGAGACCCGTGGCAACATTGTCGTTGCCGGACGCGTGCAGGGCGAGCTTTCGGCCAAAGCGGCGCTGATCGCCGAAGAGGGCGTCGTCTATGGCACGCTCGCGGTCGAGGAGGCCGAGGTTTCCGGCGAGGTGCAAGGCGACGTGCGCGTGGAAGGGCTCATCTCGATCACCCGCACGGGGTCGGTTCTCGGCAAGGTGGC
>WGBL01000127.1 GCA_015494375.1 Hyphomicrobiales bacterium
ACACATTCCGTCCCCACAACGCACTTGCAGGCTTGACACCGCTCGAGTACCTCAATCAGCGCAACGCCAGAGCCGAACCCCAAATGTCTAAAATGTACTGAACCTGGACACGGCCTTGACAACGGCCCATCCTCTTTCACACTGGGATGGATTGGAACGCTGCGCGACCGCACCAAAGTGCTGTAACAAAGAAAAGACGCAACTCAGAACCGCGACAGGGCCGCCCCATGGCAGCAGCCGACAAGACCATCCACGAGCATGCCCTCGCCTGGCATGCCGAGGGGCGCCGCCTCGCCATCGCCACGGTGATCGAGACCTGGGGCTCGGCGCCGCAACCTGTCGGCAGCCAGCTCCTCATCGACGAGAAGGGCAACTTCGAGGGCTCGGTGTCGGGCGGCTGTGTCGAGGGCGAGGTGATCGCGCGGGCGGCCGATGTCATCGCCACGGGCAAACCCCAGCTGCTCACCTTCGGTGTCGAGAACGAGGCGGCCTGGCAGGTGGGGCTCGCCTGCGGCGGCACCATCCGCATCTATCTCGAGCCGTTGCGCTGACACCTAGCATGGTGCACACAGCCGAAAGAGCCCGAAGGACGCCCGCATTATGGAAATCACCCACCTCGAAGCCATCGCCGCCCACCGCAAGAAGCGCCGGCCGGTCGCGCTGCTCACCTGGCTCGAGAGCGGCCGGAGCGCTCTCTTGACCAAGACGGATTTGGCCAGCAGCTCTCTTGCTGCACCCCTTTCGCCCGCACTCGTTGACGCCCTCGAGAGCGCATTCCGACGCGACCGCAGCATGGTCGTGACAAGCGAGGCGGGCGAGGTGTTCATTCATGTCTTCAACCCGCCCCTGCGAATGGTGATTGTAGGGGCCGTTCATATCGCTCAGGCGCTCGCGCCCATGGCCAGACGCGCCGGCTATGAGGTCATCGTCATCGACCCACGCGAAGCGTTTGCCACCGAGGCACGGATGCCGGGGGTTGAGCTGCTGACCCGATGGCCCGACGAGGCCATGGCCGAAATCGCCATCGATCCCCGCACGGCCGTCGTAGTCTTGACCCACGATCCCAAGATCGACGACCCAGCACTGGTTGCAGCCCTTGAGGCCGCGCCCTTCTACATCGGCGCACTCGGCAGCCGCCGCACCCACGCCAAACGCTGTGAGCGGCTCCGCGCCCAAGGCATTTCCGAAAGCGATCTCGCGCGCATCCACGCCCCCATCGGTCTCGACATCGGTGCCGAGGGGGCGGTCGAGATCGCCCATTCGGTCATGGCCGAGGTGATTGCCACTTTGAGGGGGCGCCACGCGCCAGCACTTCCGCAGCCCGAATAAGCGGAGCGCGACTGCGCCAAGTTGCGCCGGAAGCCGGGCGCCAAGAGACGAAGCGCCAGCAGACGAATCGCCAATAGACGAATTGCGCCTTTAGTAAGAAGCGCCACGCGAGGAACAGCACCTGCCGTCGCGCGGGCTCAGAAAAGCCCTTCGAACTTCTTCTTGAAGCGCGAGAGCCGGCCGCCGCGATCGACGAGATGCTGGCCGCCGCCCGTCCAGGCGGGATGCGTGGTGGGGTCGATATCGAGCTTGAGGGTATCGCCCTCTTTGCCATAGGTCGAATAGGTCTCGAACTCGGTACCGTCGACCATCACGACCTTGATCTTGTGATAGTCGGGATGAACGTCCCCTTTTTTCATTGCTCCGTCTCGCCTTTTGCTGTGTTCCGTGTCGGCGCCGGGCGGGTTCCATGTCGGCGCAACCTGGTGCGCGGTGGACCGCCCGGCCCGCCATCATCTCACCCGCTCTATAGGCGAAGGCGTCAACGGCTGACAAGGCCAAACATGCCGAGGGCAAACCGACAAAGCCAAACCAGCAGACGAAGCCGAATGAGCAAGTGGCCAGTCCGCAGACAGCGATCGGTGCCATTTGTCGCGCATGCGCCCCATTGACGCGCCAAGTTGTTCGGCCGTTTCTTGCGGCCACGATCCTTGCGGCTTGGAGCCGATGTCCCATCCCACTCCAATGGGCGCGACCGCTGGCCGCGACCGTGTGCCATGCCAACGAGAGCGAGGCCCGAGCGCCATGAAAGCAGACGTCGAGAGAGCCCACGGCAACGCCGGCCGCGCCGGCGACGACAAGGCAGACGACAGGGCAAAAGACAAGACAAAGGACGCAAGACGGCTCTCGCTGCGCCCCTTTGTTGCGCTCAAGCCCTATATGCTGGCGCATCGCGGCATTCTGCTCGCCACGCTCATCGCCCTCGTCTTTGCCGCACTGGCCACCCTCGCGGTGCCACTCGCTGTGCGCCGCATGATCGACTATGGCTTCTCGGGCGGCGATCCGAGCTTCGTCAACAAGTACTTCGCCATGATGATCGTGGTGGGGCTTGTTCTGGCGCTGGCAAGCGCGGCGCGTTTCTATTTCGTCAACTGGCTCGGCGAGCGGGTGGTTGCCGACCTCAGACGCGACGTCTTTGCCCATCTGGCACGCCTCAGCCCAGCCTTTTACGAGCGCACACACTCGGGCGAGGTGATGAGCCGGCTCACCGCCGACACCACCCAGATCAAAGTCGCCATCGGCACCGCCGCCTCACAGACACTGCGCAACCTGGTGCTCTTCCTCGGAGCGCTCATCATGATGTTCATCACCAGCACCAAGCTCTCGCTGCTGGTGCTGGCAGCCATTCCGGCCATCGTGCTGCCGCTCGTCGGCTATGGGCGCATCGTGCGCCGGCTCTCGCGCCATGCCCAGGACACCCTCGCCGAGGCTTCGGCCTATGCCGCCGAGAACCTCGGCGCCATCCGCACCATGCAGGCGTTTGCCAACGAGCGCCATGTCATCGCGCGCTTTTCAAGCGCGGTGGATGCCGCCTTCGCGGCCGCGCTCGTGCGCATGAAGGCGCGAGCGGGCCTTACGGCGATTGCCATTTTCCTCGTCTTTGCAAGCGTCGTGGGCGTGCTCTGGTTCGGCGCCTCGGAGGTCTTGCGCGGCACCATGACGGCGGGCCGGCTCAGCCAATTCGTCCTCTATGCGGTCTTTGCCGCCGGCGCCATGGGCGAGCTGTCCGAAGTCTGGGGCGAGATCCAGCAGGCGGCGGGCGCGGCCGAACGCTTGGCCGAGCTCCTGGCCGTGCGCTCAGAGGTGCGTTCACCGGCGCGCCCGAGCCCCCTGCCCGAGCCGCCCGAGGGGCGAATCGATTTCGAGCGTGTGAGCTTCTCCTATCCCTCGCGCCCCGAGAGCGCCGCCGTCCACAAACTGAGCTTTGCCACAACCCCCGGCGAGACAGTCGCCATCGTCGGGCCGTCGGGGGCCGGCAAATCGACCATCTTCAATCTCATCCTGCGCTTTTACGACCCGCAATCGGGAACCGTGCGGCTTGATGGCGTCTCGGTGGCCGACGCCGAGCTTGAAGCGGTGCGCAGGCGCATTGCGCTTGTGCCCCAGGAGGTCGATCTCTTTGCCGACACGCTCGCCGAGAACATCCGCTACGGCTCGCCCCACGCCTCACGCGACGACATCAAGCGCGCAGCCGAGGCGGCGCTCGCCGACCCCTTCATCCGCGAGCTGCCCGATGGCTACGACACCATGGTGGGCGAGCGCGGCGTCAAGCTCTCGGGTGGCCAGCGCCAGCGCATTGCGATTGCCCGCGCGATTTTGCGCGATGCACCAATCCTGTTGCTCGACGAGGCCACGAGTGCGCTCGATGCCGAAAGCGAGCGGCTCGTCCAGAAGGCGCTCTTGCGGGTGATGGAGGGTCGCACCACACTCGTTATCGCCCACCGCCTGGCAACCGTTCAGCGCGCCGACCGCATCCTGGTGATGGAGGCGGGCCGCATCGTCGAGGAAGGCACCCACCAGAGCCTCATCGCCCAGAACGGGCTTTACAGCCGCCTCGCCAGCCTCCAGTTCGCAGCCGACCCGACGGAATAGCCGGCGCCAGATTCAGGTATCAGATGGTCAGGTATCAGGTGTGAGATTCAGGTGTCGGGTCACTGCGGTCCAGTTGAAGGATCTTTCGCCTCCCCCTAGAAGGGGGAGGCTGGGCGGAGGGCGAAGCCCGAAGCCCTGGATGGGCGTTTCGGCCCAAGCGTACCCGAGGGCGGAGCCCCAGACCCGGGAGGGGGTCATTGCACAAAACAAGATTCGTGCGCAACCAATTCAATGTATGATCAAATTGTCTCTCTCCACCTCCTCCTTAGCTTCCCGCTCCTCGCCTCTGGCTCGTCGTTCGCCTCTTGCCGATCCTCCAACCCACGCGCTGCAGCGCGCAGCGGTGCGCCGCAGACACGGGATCAATTGCCGCGCGCGCCGGCAGTCGAGATTGCGTTCGTGGGGTGATCCCGGATCAGCACCGCACCATTCGGTTTCACTCCATGCTGCGGTGCATCCGGGATGGCGAGTGAGGCGCGGTCCTTGGCTTGCTTCTCGCGCGAATTTGCTCCGTCAGAATGGTTCTATTCTCACCAAGACATGGTCTATACCGTGTCCCGAATGCGCGAGCCGTCTGGGAACGGAGCAGCATCAATGCCATGCGCCACGCCCAGAAAAATCTACCGGACAGCAGTGGACGCCTCCGCCTCCCCCCTCGATGACGTCATGGATGATTCCCGCGATGACCCCTGGGCTTGCCTCATGGCACGGCCAAGACGCTCGCCACATCATCAAGGTGAGCGACCTGCCGTTGCCAGGCTGCGATCGCAATCGGCATTGTCGATTGACCATTGTCGATTGTCCACTGTCGATTGCCGACTGATGGAGGAAACTGTCGAGGCGCGCCCCTCTGCTCACTCCGTCTTCGAGTTGAGCTTTTTCGTTCTTCGCGTTGGGCGCAGCCTTCGGCCGGCGTCACTCCATCCCCTCAACACGCGCGAGCGCTGCGGCGAGGCGCCTGGCCATCGCCTCGGCCTCGGCCATGCGTTCGCGTTGCGCCTCAACCACATGGGGCGGTGCCTTGGCGGTGAACTGTTTGTTGGCGAGCTTTTTGGCGAGCTTCTTGGCCTCTGATTGCGCCTTCTCGATCTCGCGCTTGAGCCGCGCGCTTTCGGCCTCGAGGTTGATCACCCCGGCGAGCGGCAAAGCAAGCACGGCCTCTCCAAGCACGATCTGCACCGATCCCGGGGGCGCCGTCTCCGCGTGAGTAAGGCTTTCGGCGCGGGCAAGGCGCCTGATGAACTCATTGTACTTCTCGGCGCGGGCGCGGGTCTCGTCACCGGCGCCCACGAGCACGAGCGGCACCCGCGCCGCGGCGGGCACATTCATCTCCGAGCGCACCGAGCGCACCTCCGTCACGAGGCGAATGAGCCACTCGATCTCCGCAGCGGCCTCATTATCGCGGAGCCCGGCATCGGCGACGGGCCAATCGGCGAGGATAAGCGGTGTCTCGCGCGGCGTGCCGTGGGTTGCCATATGGGCCCACAGCTCCTCGGTGATGAACGGCATGAAGGGATGAAGAAGCTTCAAGATGCCGTCGAGCACCCAGGCGGTCATGGCCCGCGTCTCCTCGAGTGCCGCGCGCTCCGAGCCCGCCAGAACCGGCTTGGCAAGCTCGAGATACCAGTCGCAAAAGGTGCCCCAAGTAAAGTGATAAATGTTGCCTGCAGCCTCGTTGAAGCGGTACTCCTCAAGTGCCCGGGTGACCGCCTCGATGGTGTCGGTGAGCGCGCCTGCAATCCAGCGGTTGATGGTGAGCCGCGCACTCCCGGGGTCGAAATCTGGCAACGGCACGCACTCGTTCATCTCGGCAAAGCGCGCCGCATTCCAAAGCTTGGTCGCGAAATTGCGATAGCCCGCCACCCGCGACTTGGCGAGCTTGATGTCGCGCCCCTGCGCCGCCATGGCGGCAAGCGTAAAGCGCAAGGCATCGGCGCCGAACTCGTCGATGAGCTCCAAGGGGTCCATGACGTTCCCCTTGGACTTGGACATCTTCTGTCCCTTCTCGTCGCGCACAAGGGCGTGGATGTAGACAGTATGAAAGGGGATCTCCTTCATGAAATGGAGCCCCATCATCATCATCCGCGCGACCCAGAAGAAGATGATGTCAAAGCCCGTCACCAGAACGTCGGTGGGGTAGTAGCGCGCAAGCTCCGGCGTCTCGTCGGGCCAGCCGAGGGTCGAGAAGGGCCAAAGCGCCGAGGAGAACCAGGTATCCAGCACATCCTCGTCGCGCCTGAGCTTGGGCGAGCGCTTCTTGCCGTAGTGCGCCCGCGCCTGGGCCCGCGCCTCCTTCTCGTTCTCGGCAACGAAGATGGCGCCGTCGGGCCCATACCAGGCGGGAATGCGATGCCCCCACCAGAGCTGGCGCGAGATGCACCAGGGCTCGATGTTCTCGAGCCAGTCGAAATAGGTTTTTTCCCAGTTCTTGGGAACAAACACCGTGCGGCCCTCGCGCACCGCCTTGAGCGCGGGCTTTGCCAGCACCTCGGCCTTGACGAACCATTGGTCGGTGAGCATGGGCTCGATGACGACTTTCGAGCGATCGCCCACGGGCTGCATGATCTTCTTGTGCTCGACAAGGGGCTTAAGCCCGTCGCTCTCATCGGCCACCATGACCGCAAGACCTTCGGCATTGATCTCGGCAATCACCTTCTCGCGCGCCTCATAGCGGTCGAGGCCGCGCAAATGCTCGGGCACCAGATTGATGGCATCGATGTCGACATCGTCGGGGTCGATGCGACCCTCGGCGATGCCCGAAGCGATGCGGGCGCTCTCCTCATAGGAAAGCCCGTCGGAGCGCATGCGGGCACGGGCATCCATCAGGCTGTAGAGCGGGATGCCGTTTCGCCGCGCCACCTGATAGTCGTTGAAATCATGGGCGCCCGTGATCTTGACCGCGCCCGAGCCGAATTCGGGGTCGGGGTAGTCGTCGGTGATGATGGGGATCTTGCGCCGCAGCTCCTTGGGCCCCACCGGGATCTCGCACAGCTTGCCGACAATCGGCGCATAGCGCGCATCTGATGGGTGAACCGCAACAGCGCCATCTCCCAGCATGGTCTCGGGCCGCGTGGTGGCGATCGAGATCCAATCGCGTTCCTCTTCAAAGACAACACGGCCGTCTGCATCCCGCTCGACATAGGTGTAGCTAGCACCATCGGCGAGGGGGTACTTGAAATGCCACATTCGGCCGTCGACCTCGACATTCTCCACCTCGAGGTCGGAGATCGCGGTCTCGAACTTGGGGTCCCAGTTGACGAGGCGCTTGTCCTTGTAGATGAGGCCCTGGCGATAGAGCTCGACGAACACCTTGAGGACGGCGCGGCTCAGGCCCTCGTCCATGGTGAAGCGCTCGCGGCTCCAATCGCAGGAGGCGCCGAGGCGCTTGAGCTGGTTGATGATGGTGCCGCCCGATTCCTCCTTCCAGGCCCAGACGCGCTCAAGAAACGCCTCGCGCCCGAGTGCGCGCCGGTCGGGTGCGCCCTCTTCGGCGAGTTTGCGTTCGACCACCATCTGGGTGGCGATGCCGGCATGGTCGGTGCCCGGTTGCCAGAGCACATCGCGCCCCCGCATGCGCTCGAAACGAACGAGGATGTCCTGAAGCGTGTTGTTGAGGGCATGGCCCATATGGAGCGAGCCCGTGACATTGGGCGGCGGGATGACGATGCAATAGGGCTCGGCCCCCGCCGCAACGCGCTCCTTGCGGCCAGCGCGAAAGGCGCCCGAACGCTCCCATTCGGCATAGATGCGGCCTTCGACCTTAGAAGGCTGATAGGTTTTCTCGAGCATGCTGTTTGGCGGAAGGTTGTTGGCCCCGCGCATTGCCTAAGCATACGGGCGAGCACTGTCAACCACGCGCCTGGTACACGACGCCACGGGGCAGGCTTGTCCGTTTATGCGCGGCGCCCCACAGCAGAACCGGTCACGAGAGGCCCCGCAAGCGAGCGAAGAATGCGTCTAAACTGAGGAGCCATCAGGCGTTCAGAAAGGAGGCTCCGCCGCCCACGCTACGCCCGGCGCGCGCGACCAACACCGGCACCATGCGAGGCGCACGATGGGGGCAGCCGCTCCTAGCCTTTGCCGGAAGGCTCGCCATTGCCGGATTCGGAGCCCGGTGTGGGGCCCGGTGCGGGGGAGGCCTTGGCAGCCTGGTCGGGCGCCGGATTGCTGTGGGCTAACGTCTCGCTCACGGTTTTTTCGATGATCCGCGGCAGGTTCTCATCGAGCCACTGCCGGAGCATGGGCCTCAAGAGCCCGGCCACCGTCTCCTCGAGTGTCGGCGCAGCCGTTCGGGCCGCGGCTTGCTCGGAAGCCTTGTCGCCACTGCCGGGCGGAATCGCTGCCGACGCCTCGCCCACCGCCGGCTTTTCGCCGCTCGCGCTCGTTGTGGCGGTGGCCGCGGCCGAGGACGCGGGCTTCAGGTCGGATGGCGCTGCTCCGGCAGGCGTTTCGCCGGTGGCCACGGGCTCGGGCAATGTGAGCGGCCCGCCCAGCTCTATCGGCTCGGCATCTCGATCGCTGCTCTTCTGAGTGCCGTCGGCCTGTGGCCCGTCTCTCTCCGGCGCAATTGCGGGTGGCCCCAGTTCGACGGGCTCGGCCAAATCGATGGGGCCCGCTTGCGGGGGCTCGTCACGCCCATGCCCATGGGCGCTGTGGTCAGAGCCGTCGGAGCCGATCTCGGGGCTATTGGGTCTATCAAACCCCAGCGGCTCGATAGTGGCCGAGGGCACGGGCCCGCCCTCGCCGCCCGAGCCAACGCTGGCACCATCGCCGCCCCGCGTACCGCTCCCACGCGCAAGCGACAAGGGCTCGACGTTGGCGGCGGCATAAGCCGCACTCGCAGAGGCCGTGGCGTTCTCGCTGCTCTGGGCGCCGGCAGTGTCCGCTTGCGAAGCAGTGTCGGCTTGCACATGAGGCGCCCTGGCGTCCCCTTGCGCAGCCGGTGCATGCGTAGCCGGAACTTCAGGCCCAGCCGCCGGCCCTTCGTCCACCTCTGGGAAAGCGGTCAGCGGGGGCAAATCTCGATTGCCGAAATCGGTCGGCTGAACCTGGTCAACAAAATCCTCCGATGGAACAGCGCCGGCACTCGCAGCCGTGTCCGAGCCAGGTTGGGAGCTTCCTGCTTCTGACAATGCCTCGCCCACTTCGGCGCGTGCGCTCTTGCCGCTTGGAAACGGCGCCACCACCGGGGCCTCGCCCCCCGGCCAACCAGCTGCCCCCGGATTGTCGGCTGCCATTGGAGTTCCTATGGGGTCGGCGGCGCTGCCGGCACCGCTCTCAGGGCCAGGAAGTGGGGAGGAGGCGCTGTCGTAAGCGCTCGCATCGGCCTGCGGTGATGGTGGTGCGGATTGCAACGAGGGCGATGCCGCCGCACCCGAAGGCTCAACGGCCGGAGCCGGGAACGGTGTCACCTGTGCCCCGACATCCCCGCCCCCGCCTGAAGGGTCGGCCCCATCGAGGGCACGGGCAATGTCGTCAGCAATCGTTGCATTGCTGCTCTGAGCGCTGCTCTGAGCGCCGCTGTTGCTGGCTGGCTGCGGAGTGTCGCTGGATTGCGGGGTGTCCTGGTGCTTTGCGCCACCGGTCACATGCTCGCTTGAAAGCTCGGCATCGGGCTCTTCGGCAATAATCTTTCGAATGGATGCCAGAATATCGTCCATGCTGTTTTGGGAAGACCGATCCGCGTTACTCATCCCGTCTCTCTCAACCTCTCCCTACCTTTCCCTGCTCCTCCCAGAGCCCATCCCGTTGTCCGCACCGCCGCCTTCGCGCCGGGCCCCATACCGCTCCCATCACGCTTGGGAGCGGTGCCGCTCCCATCTTGCCCGGAACCCGTGCTGGTCCCATCATGCTCAGGACCCGTGCTGCTCCTATCATGCTCAGGACCGGCGCCACTCCAATCGCCTCCGGCGCGCGCATCGCCCCAGCACTGCGGCACTTGCGAGAATGCTTATCACATAACCGGTACTTTCGACAATTTCGTGATCAAGGGATTTCCGAAGAAGCGACACGCGAACCACTGGCAGGCAACACACAAACCACTGGTTGGGGCCAGAGGAACCACGGGGAGGAACCACGGCGAAAATGTCATATATCGGCCAAAGTGTCACATATCAGAGATTTGCCCCACTATGATTTGCCCCACTCTTCCGGGCACTCAGTGCTTGAGTGCATCGACCGCCCCGCCATACTCCGGGTTTGGCGTCACCGTCACGCCCCACCATTTCGAGCGCACAGCGCGGTAGTAGACCTCGTGATCATAGAGCTCGACCGGCAGCCCGAGATCGGCCGCAGTCAGCCGCCCGATGGCGGCCAGCACACGATATGAGGCAACCACAAGGTCGCGCCGTGTTGTGGTGAGTTGCACCTCGGCGTCGAGCAACTCCTGCTCGGCATCGAGGACGTCGAGCAGCGTCCGCTGGCCTTGCTGGTATTCCGCACGCACGCCTGCAAGCGCCGTACGGCTGGCCGCAACCTGAATGCGATCGGATTGGAGCTTGGCCCGCGCCGAGACAAGGCTCGCCCAGGCCGAAGCTGTATCGGCCCGCGCCTTGGCGCGCGCATTCTCAAGGTCTTGGAAGCGGCTTTCCCGGGTCCGCTGGGCCTGGCGCACCCGCGCCGACACTTCGCCCCCTTGATAAAGCGGCACTGTGACGCGGCCGGTAAATCTCGCAGTTTCGCTTTCCCGGGTAAGGCGCGACGGGTTGTAGCGGCGCCGATACTCTGCCTCGAAATTTACCTGGGGCAGGAATTCGCCAAAAACCTTGTCGACGGCATGGCGCGCGGCGCGTTCGCGAAAGGCCGCCGCGACAACATCGGGGTTCTCGCGTTGGGCAATGGCGAGTGCCTCCTCAAGGCTCATTGGCAGCAGATCATCGCGCGGCCGGGGCTCGGTCAGACCATCGGGAAGATGCCCGATGACACGCTCGAAGGCGGCGCGGCTTGCGCGCAGGTTGGCCTTGGCGAGATCGAGCCCCGAGACCGCTCCGGCCCGCCGCGCGCGCGCCTGGGCAACGTCGGTGCGGGTCGCCTCGCCAACCCTGAAGCGATCCCGCGTCGCCCTCAGCTCCCTCGTCAGGACGGACACATTCTTTTCACGCAATCGCACAATGGCGCGGTTCTGTATGACGTCCATATAGGCGGTCACAGCGTCACTGAGGACACTCTGTTCGACCGAGCGCAAGGTCTCGCGCGCCGCCCGCACATTGGCCTCGGCCTCGAGCACCGCAGAGGCCGTCCGCCCCCCCTCAAACAAGGGTTGAGTGAGCTGGATGGAATAGCCGCGCGGCTCGTTCTTGCCATCGGTCGGCGCCGGAGGGCTGGTGTTGAGGTGCTCGACACCGGCATCGGCCGAGCCGGTGATGCGGGGCCTGTAGCCCGACTTGGCCCGTGGCACCTCCTCGTCGCTGGCCTTAAGGCGCGCGCGCTCCGCCTTGAGGCGCGGATTGGACGCATAAGCAGCCGCGAGCGCCTGAGCAAGGGTCTCCGCCCGGGCGCTCGGGACCGCCGACACGGCGCCGACCACGAGCATAAGAAAACCCAGACCAAGGCAAAACCCAAGGCGGAGGGCGAAAGCGCCTCTGCCGCAAGACCCGCGCCGCCCGGGCCTCGCCCGCCCCGCGTGCACGCAGCGCACGTCGCCGCCAGTCTTGTCAGCAATAGTGCCGAGCCCCATCGCCCGCGTGCCCCCTCACGTTGGCTCGCCAACAAGCGATGCTCCGGTCGATTCAACCAGCCGGAGCAATTAACAGTTTCTCAACTTTTCCACAGGCCCACTGAGGCAGAAACGGGGGCGATTCGCAATTTCTCCGCGGCCCTTGGCGGAGCTTCGTCCCGCGGGTGTAGCGCTTGGGCCACACACGTTGAATCTGGAGTTGCTGTTACAGAATTTCAAAAGAATGATGCCTCAAGAACACTAGAAAACGAAAGTCGTTGTTGGAGTAAAACCAGGAAGAATCGGTGCCGAGGCGTCGAAAGCAGGGCGCCGACTCCAGCCTTTGCCGATGCGCTCAAAGAGTGTTGCACGCCCGACACCCCCACCGCCGCCACCATGCTCCGGCTCGCTGATGATCGTGACCAGTCGCCCGCCCTCGACCAGTTGCTCGCGCAACTGCTCCGGCGCCTCAGCCACCGCACCATTCATGACAATCACCTGGAATGGTCCGTGCTCAGGGCAGCCGACTTCAAGGGGGCCGCTCACCACGGCGGCGTTGTCGACGCCGAGCTCAGCCAGTGTGCGCCCAGCGCGCTCGGCAAGCGCGGCGTCGCATTCGAGCCCCACCACACTCTCGGCCAGCCGCGCCAGAACGGCGGTCGAGTAGCCGCTCGCACAACCAACATCAAGCACCACATCACCCGCCTGGACATCGGCGAGTTGGATGAGCTTGGCGAGCACCATGGGGGCAAGGAGCACACGCGCCGGTCGCGAACCTTCGGCGGGAACAACCGTCAGGTGGCCATCCATGTAGGCAAGCTGGCGCATGGCGGCGGGAACGAAGGCCTCGCGCGGCACCTCCAGCATGGCCCGGATAAGACGGCGATCGGTGATATCGGCGGGGCGTATCTGCGAGTCCACCATATTGCGGCGCTGGGTCTCAAAATCACTCATTGGCCGAACCTGCTTTTCGCTATGCCGACGATCATTTGGTATCGTTTCCTGGCCCCGGCCAGCGGCCGTCGCGCCCTTTGAAGGGCCCCAAAGTCCCTGCGGCCCGCGGTTTAGTGCCGAGAAATGCCGCGCTATGCAAGAGGCAGGCGCAGCAATGCAAGATCAGCGGAGAGGTTTCGTTCATTCGCCGCCCTATCTCCGCCCTATCTCTATGACTCCCGTTCAGGCGCATCCTCCCTTGGTCCGGTCCCCTGGCCCAGTCCCTTGGCCCAGTCCCTTGGCCCAGTCCCCT
>WGBL01000128.1 GCA_015494375.1 Hyphomicrobiales bacterium
CCGAGCGCGGTGGCAAAGAGCGCCTCGGCGATACCCGGTGCGACCACCGCAAGGTTGGTGTTCTTTGAGGCGGCGATAGCCTGAAAGCTCGTCATGATGCCCCAGACGGTGCCAAAGAGCCCGATGAAGGGCGCCGTCGAGCCCACGGTTGCGAGGAACAAGAGCCGTTTCTCCAGCCGATCCATTTCGCGCGTAATCGTCACGTCCATTACCTTCTCGACCCTGAGCTGAATGCCGCGCAGCGACTTGGGGCTCGATTCGACGGTGCGTTTCCACTCACGCATGGCGGCCACAAAGAGCGCCGCCATGGAGTGGGCGGGCTGGCGCGACAGCACCTCATAAAGCTCTTCGAGCGACTGGCCCGACCAGAAGAGCTTCTCGAAGCGGTCGGCCGCCCGTCGCGCGCGGGCAAACGAAAACAGCTTTTCAATGATGATCGCCCAGGACCAGATCGAAGCCAGCAAGAGCCCGATGATGACGATCTTGACAACGATATGAGCCTGCAGAAACAGGGCGATGATCGAGACGCTGTTCGATGGGGCCGCAAGGCCCAATCCCTCTAGCGGCGCCGCCATGGCCGCCGTCGCCGGGAGCAACGTCGTTGCCGCCAGAGGCGCAAGCGGCGTCAGGAAAGAGGCACGCCTTGTCGCGGTTGTCAGGGTCGATAGCACGATCGGGTTCATGGCACTCTCATGGTCCATATCGAGGGCGCGCCCTTCGCTCAAGGCCGCGCTTCGCTCCAGGCTCAAGGCTGCTCAAGGCTCAAGAGCCGCTCAGCGCTTGCCCACCTCGATGGCGCCACCAGCACAAACGGAACAAGCGCTGATATTGCGAGTGTTGCACTGTCGCTAGCGTACGCTGAGACGGGCCTTGGCGCGCCGGTCGGGCGGTCACGGCCTCGGGCCGCATACCAGATCAGCTCGGCGCGCGTAGAGGTGCCCCCGCTTTCCCCGAATCGCACGCCCATAGTGCCCTCCAATGTGACGAAACAAGGGCTTGGCGGCAAGCGGCTGACGGCCCGCGGGCGCGTTTATCCAAGGCCCCCAGTCGCGCCAATGCAGCCTGAGGCGCCAAGATATGCTCAGATGTGCTCAAACCATGATTTTGGCTCATGTTTTTGGCGCAGCTGCATCCGTGATGAGCCCCGAATGAACCCGGGCGGAGGCCGGATCGCGGCCCCAAAGCGCTTGTCACTTGTCGATTATTCCTCAGCCCCATATGAAAGCATTCAACCAGCGGCTGCGTCGGGGTGGCGCCGGCGATGGGCCTCGAAAGGCGCGTCCCGAAGCAAAGTGCCGAAACAAAACAGGGCAAAGGAGCCGCCACGTTATGGCCCCAGTACTCGACATCCGCTCGCTCACAGTCGAGTTCCTGAGTCGGCGGGGGCGGCTGGTGGCGGCCGAGGGCGTCTCGCTCAGCCTCGAGGGCGGCGAGATTCTGGGCATCGTCGGCGAGTCGGGGGCCGGCAAATCAACGATTGCCAATGCCGTCATGGGGCTTCTCGAGCCGCCGGGGCGCATGGCCGGGGGCGAGGTCTATCTCGCCGGCAAGCGCATCGACAACCTCGATGACGAGGCCATGCGGCGCATCCGCGGCAAGCGGATCGGCATGATTTTCCAAGATCCGCTCACCTCGCTCAATCCGCTGCAGACGGTCGAGCATCAGATCATCGAGACCATGCTCACCCATTTGCCGATCACTGAGGCGGAGGCGCGGGCGCGCGCCGTGCGGTTGCTTGCGCGCGTCGGCATTCCCGAGCCCGAGGCGCGCATCAAGCAATATCCCCATCAGTTCTCGGGCGGCATGCGCCAGCGTGTGGTGATTGCGCTGGCGCTTGCGGGCGAGCCCCAAGTGCTGCTCGCCGACGAGCCGACGACGGCGCTCGATGTCTCGATCCAAGCGCAGATCCTCGAGCTTATGCGCGAGCTTGTGCGCGAGCGCGGTGTGGGCATGATCATCATCACCCACGACATGGGCGTGATCTCCGACATCGCCGATCGGGTGGCGGTCATGTATCGCGGTCGGGTCGTCGAGACGGGGCCGACGGAGAAGATCCTGGGCCGGCCCGACCACCCCTATACCCGGAGCCTTATCTCGGCGGTGCCGCGCCCCGACAAGCGCCTCGAGCGCTTTCCCCTTGTCGAATACATCGAGGCCGCCACACCGCCCGCAAAGCCGCTCGACCTCAGGACCCACTGGCTGGGTCGCGCGCGCACCTATGGGGGAGAAGAAACCCATACGGGCAACGAGGGCGGGGCCGAGAGCGGCGCCGATCGCCCGCTTGTCGAGGTGGCGGGGCTGTCGATGGATTTCACCATCGTGCCGTCCATCTT
>WGBL01000129.1 GCA_015494375.1 Hyphomicrobiales bacterium
CACCGCCTCGTCGGGCGTACGGTCCTCATAGAGCGTCTGCGCCTCACTCGCGGGGCCGCGGCGGGTGCCGGGCGCTCGCACCTCAAGGATGCGGAGGCGGCGGTTGACCATGATGGTGAGCACGGCGCCGGGGCGGATGGTGTGGCTGGGCTTGGTCACCTTGGTGCCATCGACACGCACCTTGCCGGCGGCCACGAGTCGCGTGGCAAGCGTGCGGGTCTTGGCGATGCGGGCGAACCAGAGCCACTTGTCTAGCCGTTGCGCATCGCTGTGGCCGCCCGCAGCCGAAGCCTCCTTCGCATCTGGCTCTGGTTGCGCGGACGCGCTGTGAGACTTTGATCGGCTCATGTGGTGGACGCTTGTGAGATGAAGGGCGAGCGCTCAGGGCGATGGCTTGTCGCTCGCTTGTCGCTCGAGTTTCTCCTTGAGTTCAGAGAGCGCGGCAAAGGGCGAATCGGGATCGATCTCGGGCCGCTTGCGCTTCGGCTTTGGTGGACGCCGGGAGGGCTTGCCGTCATCCCGGCGGCGGGCCTCCCCCTCGCGCGAGTGACGATCATGAGGCTTGTGTGCTCTGTTTTCGGGGCCGTCGCCTCCAGGCGCCTGCCGCACGCTCTTGCGCGATGTTGTGCTCCTCTTGGTCTTGGTCGGCTGTTGCCTCTGGTCGCCAGCCGAAGACCCCTGGCGCCGCCCTCGCCCTGCCACAGCGCGCGAGCGCTTCTGAGCCCGCCTGCGCGGTCGCCAGATGATCTCCCATTGGGGCGCACCGGCACCGTCGGCCTCGGTGCCGGCCGCCTCGGCGTGGCTCTCCACTGCGGTCTGTTCTTGTCCTTGTTTCTCTTTTTCTTCCTCTGTCTCTTTTTCGCCCTCTTTGCCGGCTGAATTGTCCGGCTCGGCTGCGGCCCGCGCCTTTGCCGCTGCTGTCGCCTCGCCATCGCCCGGCGCGAGCGGCCGGCGCTCGGAGCGAAAGCCAAGGGCGCGCAACACCTCGCCCAACTGCTCGGCCGAGCAACCCAGAATAGACATCATGGCGGGCGTGATGGCAAAGCCGCCATCGCCCGTTGCGCCTGCGGGGGGCTCGGCATCGGCCCCCTCCTTGGCGCGCCAGTTGACGAGCGGCCGGATGAGATCGGACAGGCGCTCGAGAATGTCGATGCGCACGGCCCGGCCGCCACAAAGATGATAGCCCGCAACCCGGTAATACGCCTCGGGGATGGCGGGGTCTGCGGCCACAGAGGTGAGTCCGGCACGCGGCGGCTCCGGCAGCCCGCGGCCGTTGTTGTGAAGGCGCCAGAACAGCACCAGAAGCTCGCTCGCTGCAGGCTTGAGGAGCGCCGGAAAATATATGTTGAACGCCCCGAAGCGGACGCCGAAACGGCGCAGCGTGGCGCGCGCCGGCTGGTCGAGCTCGCGCACCTCCTCGGCCACGTCCTCGCGCTTCAGGATGCCGTAGCCTTCCTTGAGGCGATAGGCGATGCCGCGGGCAAGCCCTGAAAGGTCCTCGGCCCGGGTCATGTCGAGGAGGGGTTTCAGGCGCTCCTCGCGGAGGCCTGAAAACCAGGCCTCGAGACGGGCCTCGATGCGGGCCCTGTCGGGGGCTGTGAGGTGCTCGTCAGCGAGCAGCTGCACGCGGCCCGAAAGCGGATCGTCGCCGGCCTCGATGCGGGCAATGACCTCGCCGCGCCAGAAAACCTCGCCATCGCGGCCAAATGAGAGCGCCTCGGGGCGCGCGGCGGCGACGCGCCTCGCCCGCATGCTGAGCTCGCCCACAAGCACCTTGGCGGCGGCGCTGCGGGCCGCCTTGCCGTGGATGCCTTCGCCCGCCGCATCGGCGATATAGCGAAAGCCATTGAGCCGGCCCACATAGTGCTTCTCCACATACATGGCGCCATCGCCGCCAATCTCGGCCGAAAGCTCCTCGCGGTCGCGCATCCGCCGCATTAGCGCACTCGTGCGCTTGTCGACAAAGCGCCGGGTAAGCCGCTCATGAAGCGCATCCGAGAGCCGGTCCTCGATCTCGCGGGTGCGCTCTTGCCAATAGGCAGGCTCCTCGAGCCAGTCGGCGCGGTTGGAGACAAATGTCCAGGTCCGGACGTGAGCCAGCCGGTTGGCGAGGGTGTCGATGTCGCCATCGGTGCGGTCGGAGCGCGCCACCTGGTTTGCGATCCAGTCCTCCGGCACGCGCTCGCGATCGCTCAGCAGATAGCGGTAGATCGTGGCGATCAGCTCGGCGTGATTGGCGGCCGAGATCTTGCGGTAGTCGGGGATCTGGCAAACCTCCCAGAGGCGGGCGACGGCTGCCGGAGAGCCGGCAAGCGCGCGGATTTCAGGATCGCGGGCGAGCGCCTCGAGTGCGATCACATCATCGGCGAGGCGCGCGCGCCTCGCCGATGATGTGATCGCACTCGAGGCGCTCGCCCGCGATCCTGAAATCCGCGCGCTTGCCGGCTCTCC
>WGBL01000130.1 GCA_015494375.1 Hyphomicrobiales bacterium
GGTTAATACTTTCAGATAACGCAGTTAACGACGCGCAGTTGACGATTCGCATCCATTGCAAAACAAAAAGCGTTGCAAAAAGCGTTGCAGAACAAGAAGCGTGGCCAGAGCCGGAAAACCAGAACAAGAAAATCTCGCCAGAGGAGGAAACCGTGGTTCAAGTCAATTTGGAGGTGAATGGCAAGGCGGTCTCGCGCGATGTGCCGCCCGAGATGCTGCTTGTCGAGTTCATCCGCAAAGAGCTCGGGCTGACGGGCACTCACGTCGGCTGTGATACGAGCCAGTGCGGCGCCTGTGTGGTCCATGTCGATGGCCGCTCGGTCAAGAGTTGCACCATGCTCGCCGTCCAGGCGGATGGCGCCAAGGTGACCACCATCGAGGGGCTGGCCAATGGCGAGGCGCTTCACCCCGTCCAGGCCGCTTTCCGCGAGGCCCATGGCCTGCAATGCGGCTTTTGCACACCGGGCATGGTGATGTCGGCGGTCGATCTCTTGAGCCAGAACCCGCGGCCCACCGAGGCCGAGATCCGCGCCTGGCTCGCCGGCAACATTTGCCGCTGCACGGGCTATCACAACATCGTGAAAGCGATCGGGATCGCGGCCGAAAGGATGGCGGCGACGGGCTGAGGGCGCGTGGCCCGGTGTGTGCCGCAAAGCCGGCGAAGCTCGGCGGGCCGACTTTGCGCAGCTGTATCTTCCGCTTGTACCGCTCGGCCTTTGCGAACTGAGCACTTTTTCAAGTCTGATTGCGAATCGGACCCAAAGACAAAAAGGACGATCGCAAGAGCAAGAACACCAATACACCACTCCAATCCGGAGGGAGGAGAATGAGCGAACAAGGCATTGGCGCCGCCATCGAGAGGCGCGAGGATGAGCGCTTCCTCAAGGGGATAGGCACCTACACCGACGACATCAACCTCGAGGGCCAGACCTACTGCTATATCCTGCGCTCGCCCGTGGCCCACGCCCGGATCAAGCGCATCGACACCGCAGCGGCGGCCGCAGCACCCGGTGTGGTGGCGGTTTTCACCTCAGACGATCTGACGAACGATGGCGTGGGTGGGCTGCCCTGCGGCTGGCAGGTGACCTCGAAGGATGGCGAGCCCATGAAGGAGCCCGCCCACCCCATTCTGGCGGCGGGCAAGGTGCGCCATGTGGGCGACCCGGTGGTGGCCGTCATCGCCGAGAGCCTGCGGCAGGCCAAGGATGCAGCCGAACTCATCGATCTCGACCTCGAGGAATTGCCGGCGGTCGTCGATATGAAGGCGGCGCTTGCGGGCGGCGGGCCGGCTGTGCACGAGGACGTGGCGCCCAACAACCTTTGCTACGACTGGGAGCTCGGCGACGCCGCCGCTGTGGAGGCGGCCTTCCAGAATGCGGCCCACGTCACCAAAATCGATCTCGTCAACAACCGTCTCGTCCCCAATGCCATCGAGCCGCGGGTGGCGATTGGCGATTATGACGCCGCAAGCGGCGCGCACACGCTCTATACGACGAGCCAGAACCCTCATGTCATTCGTCTGCTGATGGGCGCCTTTGTGCTCAACATTCCCGAGCACAAGCTGCGCGTCTACGCGCCCGACGTGGGTGGCGGCTTCGGCTCGAAGATTTTCCACTATGCCGAGGAGGCGCTCGTCACATGGGCGGCAAAAAAGATCGGCCGCCCTGTTAAATGGGTGGCCGAGCGTTCGGAAAGCTTCATTTCCGACGCCCATGGCCGCGATCATGTGACCCACGCCGAGATGGCGTTTGATGCCAACGGCAAGGCGCTCGGCATGAAGGTCGAGACGCTCGCCAACATGGGCGCCTATCTCTCGACCTTTGCGCCCTGTGTGCCGACCTGGCTCCACGGCACGCTGATGGCCGGCCAATACGCAACCCCCGCCATTCATGTGAACGTCAAGGCGGTGTTCACCAACACCGTGCCGGTCGATGCCTATCGCGGCGCGGGGCGACCCGAGGCGACCTTTGTCGTCGAGCGGCTGATGAGCAAGGCGGCCAGGGAGCTCGGGCTCGACCAGACCGAGATCCGCCGGCGGAACTTCATCCAGCCGGATCAGTTCCCCTACGACACGCCCGTGGCGGTGCAGTACGACACCGGCAACTACGAGGCCAGCATGGCCAAGGCCATCGAGCTTGCCGACTATGCCAATGTCGCCGCCCGCAAGGCCGACGCCAAGGCGCGCGGCAAGCTGCGCGGGGTGGGGGTGGCGAGCTATATCGAGGCCTGCGGCATTGCGCCATCGAGCCTCGTCGGTGCGCTCGGCGCGCGCGCCGGGCTCTATGAGGCCGCCACCATCCGCGTCAACCCGACGGGCTCGGTGAGTGTGCTCACGGGCTCGCACAGCCATGGCCAGGGCCATGAGACGACGTTTGCACAGGTCGTTGCCGACAAGCTCGGTATCGACATCGACCAGGTCGAGATCGTCCATGGCGACACCGACCGCGTCCCCTTCGGCATGGGCACTTATGGCTCGCGCTCGATTGCGGTGGGCGGCACCGCCATCGTCAATGCCCTCGACAAGATCATCGCCAAGGGCAAGAAGATCGCGGCCCATCTGCTCGAGGCGGCCGAGGATGACATCGTCTTTGAGAACGGCGCCTATACCGTCAAGGGCACCGACCGCTCCAAGGCCTTTGGCGAGGTGGCACTCGTTGCTTATGTGCCCCATCAGTATCCGCTCGAGGAGCTCGAGCCGGGCCTCGAGGAGACGGCATTCTACGATCCCAAAAACTTTACCTTCCCCGCCGGCACCTACATCTGCGAGGTGGAGGTCGACCCGCGTACGGGCGAGGTGGAGATCGCTTCGTTTGTCGCCGCCGACGACTTCGGCAATGTCATCAATCCGATGATCGTCGAGGGGCAGGTCCATGGCGGGCTCGTGCAGGGCATCGGCCAGGCGCTGCTCGAGCACGCGATCTACGATGAGAACGGCCAGCTCGTGACGGGCTCCTATATGGACTACGCCATGCCGCGGGCCGAGGATGTGCCGTCGTTCAAGGTGACGACCACCTCGACGCCCTGCACACACAACCCATTGGGTGTGAAGGGCTGTGGCGAGGCGGGCGCGATTGGCGCGCCGGCGGCCGTCATCAACGCCATTTGCGATGCCCTGGCGGAGTATGGTGTCGACCATATCGACATGCCGGCAACGCCTGAGAAGGTCTGGCGCGCGATCCAGGCGGCGACACCCGCCGCGGCGGCCGAATAGTGGCTTCGCGAGACAGGGAGACCAAACATGTATGAGTTCGAATATCTCCGCCCAACCTCGCTCAACGAGGCCGCGGCGGCACTCGCGTCGTCGAGCGAGGCGAGCCTCATCGCCGGCGGCCAAACGCTCATTCCGGCGCTCAAGCAGCGCCTTTCGCGGCCTTCAAAGCTCATCGATCTCGGAGCCATCACCGACCTCAAGGACATTCGTCGCGAGGGCTCCCATCTCATCATCGGTGCCATGACGCCCCATGCCGAGGTGGCGGCGAGCGATGTGGTGCGCGAGGCCATTCCCGCACTTGCGAGGCTCGCCGGCGGCATTGGCGATCCGCAGGTGCGCCACAGAGGCACCATTGGCGGCTCGATCGCCAACAACGACCCGAGTGCCGACTATCCTGCGGCGCTGCTTGGGCTTGGTGCGACGGTCGTCACCAATAGCCGCGAGATCGCGGCAGATGATTTCTTCACCGGGCTCTTTACGACGGCGCTTAATCCCGGCGAGATCATCACCGCGGTGCGGTTTCCGGTGCCGGCCAAGGCGGGCTATGCAAAATTCGCCCAGCGCGCCTCGCGCTATGCCATTGTCGGCGTCTGGGTGGCCAAGGTCGCAAGCGGCGTCGGCGAGGTGCGTGTGGCGGTAACAGGGGCGGGTGCCGATGGCGTTTTCCGCGAGGGGGGCCTCGAGAAAGCGTTCTCGCTAAGTGCGACGCCCGAGACGGCGCGCGGTGTCAAGGTTGGGCCCGATGGCCTCCTGAGCGACATTCACGCAAGCGCCGAATACCGCGCCGCGCTGATCCCCGAGATGGCGGCTCGCGCCATTGTCGATGGTTGGGGTGGGGGCGGCTAATGGCCGGCGGTTTCTGCGACCACACCAGCGGCGCGGTGGCGAGACATGCCCGTTGAGCTGCCTCAGAGCGTCGCCGAAACGCGGGCGCTTCTGGCGCGCGGCGACTATGTCGCCGGCGAGGCGCTCTCAACCTCGGTCTTTCTCGCCCTGCGGCTCAAGCGGCCGCTCTTTCTCGAGGGCGAGGCGGGGGTCGGCAAGACCGAGCTGGCCAAGGTTCTGGCGGGCGTGCTCGAGCGGCCGCTCATTCGGCTCCAGTGCTATGAGGGGCTCGATATCTCGGCGAGTGTCTATGAATGGAACTACGCCCGCCAGCTCCTCCACATCCGCGCCGCCGAGGCCGCTGGTGAAAGCAAGGACGCGAGCGCGATCGAGCGTGACATCTACAGCGAGGCCTACCTCGTCAAGCGGCCGCTGCTGCAGGCGCTCGAGGCCGCCAGCTCGAGCTCCGAGAAGGGCGAGGGCGAAGGGGCGGAGGCGGCGGCGCCCGTGCTCCTCATCGACGAGCTCGACCGCGCCGACGAGCCCTTCGAGGCCTTTTTGCTCGAGCTTCTTGCCGACTATCAGGTGACGATTCCCGAGCTTGGCACCATACGTGCCGAGGTGCCGCCCATTACGCTGATCACCTCCAATCGCACCCGCGAGGTGCACGATGCGGTGCGCCGTCGCTGTTTCTATCATTGGGTCGACTACCCGAGCGCCGAGCGCGAACGCCGCATTGTGGCCTTGAAGGTGCCCGAGGCCCCGGCCGAGCTCACCCGCCAGATCGTTGCGTTTGTTCAGTCGATTCGCACCATGGACCTCTACAAGAACCCGGGCATCGCCGAGACCATCAATTGGGCCCAGGCGCTGACCTCGCTCGATGTGGTAGCGCTCGATCCCGAGACGGTCGATTCGACGCTCGGCACGCTCCTCAAGTATCAGGACGACATCGCCCGGATCGAGGGCAGCGAGGCGGCGCGGCTGCTTTCCAAGGTGCAAGCCGAGGCCGAGGCCGCAGGGCGCACCTATGGCGAGGGAGCCTGAGGAGAAGGGGCCTGAGAAGAAGGGGCGTGAGAGGATGTCCGCGAACGGCGTGGGGAGGCGCGAGAGGGCTGCGGGCGCAGTTGGCGGGCCGCAAGCGCGCGCCCCGAGCGAAGCGCGCGCCCCGAGCGAAGCGCGTGCCCAGAATGAAGCGCGTACCCCGAAGGCAGTGTTTGCTCCGCATGAGCGGCTCGCCTCGAGTGAAGCGCGAGCGCCGAATGAGCCGCTCGCCCCGAATGAACCCTTCGCGCAGAAGGAAGCGCTCGCTCCCAACATCATCGCAAGCCATGCCGATGGCGGCCGGATCGCCGAAAACATCCTCTATTTTGCGCGCCTTTTGCGTGCCGCGGGCCTCGCGGTGGGCCCGGGCCATGTCTTGCGCGCAACCGAGGCGGTGATGGCAGCGGGCCTTGAGAGCCCCAAGACGCTCTACTGGGCGCTCCATGCGGTGTTCGTAAAAAAGCGCGCCGAGCGTGACATCTTCAATCAGGCCTTTCTCCTCTTCTGGAAGGACCCGAGCTATTTGCGCCAGCTCCTCTCGGTCATGTTGCCGCGCGCCGGAGGCGGGGGCGCCGATCCTGAGGGTATCGAGCTCGCGCGCCGCTTGAGCGAGGCGCTTGCAAGCCCCATCGAGGGGCATGAAAGCGGGCAAGCGGCCGAGTTCCTGCTCGATGGCACCGGCACCTGGAGCGCGCACAGTGTCTCGCGGACAAAGGACTTCGAGCAAATGAGCGCTGCGGAGTTGCGCGCGGCCAAGGCGGCCATTGCGCGCATTGCGCTCATTGCCGAGGAGCGGCCGACACGGCGCCGCATGCCGGCACCAAGCGGGCCGCAGCTCGATCTCCGGGCTATGCTCCGCGCAATGGCCGCCAAGGGGCCTGATCACATGCTCGCGCGCTATCGCAGGCCGCACCGACGTCGGCCGCCGCTCGTCGTCCTCTGTGACATATCGGGCTCGATGGAGCGTTACGCCCGCGTTTTTCTCCATTTCCTCTATGCGGTCAGCAACGAGCACGATCGCGTGCATGCCTTTCTGTTTGGCACACGGCTTGCCAACGTGACCCGCATTTTGCGGGGGCGCGACCCCGATCGCGCCATCGCCCGGGTCGGGCGCGAGGTGGATGACTGGTCGGGCGGCACACGCCTCGGTGCCTGCCTGGCCGAGTTCAACCGCCATTGGGCACGGCGGGTGCTCGGACAGAATGCCACGGTGCTCCTCTTCACCGATGGCCTCGACCGGGAAGGGGGCGCGGGGCTCGATGAGGCGGCGCGGCGGCTCAGGGCCTCATGCCGGCGGCTCGTCTGGGTCAATCCGCTCTTGCGGTTCGACGGCTATGAGCCGATCGCAGCGGGTGCGCGCGTGCTCGCCAGGCATGTGAGCGAGCATCGGAGCTGCCACAACCTCGCAAGCCTCGAGGCGCTGGCCTCTGCGCTTGGCGCCACCCCCGGTTGGCGCGATGGTGCTCGGCGCGCTGGCAAGCCGGGTGCCACACATCCCGCCGGGTGAGGCCGCCGCGTGAGCTGGCAGCTCACAGCCCGCGCCGGCTTGGTGACGCGGGCTCGGTGACACGGGCCCGGTGACACGGTCCCGCCTCTGTCCGCTGCCTCCCCCCGGCAGGCGCCGGGCGCCCCAAGCGTTCAGAAGAGCCCCTCGATGCGGCCCTCCTCGTCGAGCCGAATGTTCTCGGCCGCAGGCACCCGTGGCAGGCCGGGCATGGTCATGATGTCGCCGGTGATCGCCACCACGAACTCGGCGCCGGCCGAGAGCCGCACCTCGCGCACATTGACCACATGGTTGTCGGGCGCATTCTTGAGCTTGGGATCGGTGGAGAAGCTGTATTGCGTCTTGGCCATGCAGATCGGGAAATGGCCATAGCCCTCGGCCTCCCACTTCTTGAGCTGATTGCGCACCGAGAAGGGAGCCGTCACCTCGCTGGCGCGATAGAGCTGCTTGGCGATCGTCTCCATTTTCTGAAAGAGCCCCATGTCGTCGGGGTAGAGGGGATGGAATTGCGAAGCGCCTGCGTCGGCAAGCCTCACCACTTGTTCGGCGAGCTCTTTGGCGCCCGCCGAGCCATGCGCCCAGTGGCTGGCAACGATTGCGGGGGTGCCGAGCTCGTCGGTGGCCGTGCGGATGGCCTCGATCTCGGCATCGGTATCTGAGACGAAGCGGTTGATGGCAACCACCGTGGGCACACCGAAGGACTTCACGTTCTGGACATGGCGGGCAAGGTTGGCGCAGCCCTTGGTGACGGCGGCGACATTCTCCGCGCCGAGGTCATCCTTGGCGACACCCCCGTGCATCTTGAGCGCCCGGACGGTGGCGACGATCACCGCCGCATCGGGCCGCAGCCCCGCCTTGCGGCATTTGATATCGAAGAATTTCTCGGCGCCGAGATCGGCTCCGAAGCCGGCTTCCGTCACCACATAGTCGGCGAGCTTGAGGGCCGTTCGTGTGGCGATCACCGAGTTGCAACCGTGGGCAATATTGGCAAAGGGGCCGCCGTGAATGAAGGCGGGGTTGTTCTCGAGCGTCTGCACGAGGTTGGGCATGAATGCGTCTTTGAGGAGCACCGCCATCGCTTCATGGGCGTTGAGGTCGCGTGCGCGGATGGGTTTGCGGTCGCGGGTCTGGGCGACGACGATGTTGCCGATCCGCTCGGTGAGGTCCTTGAGGTTTTCGGCCAGGCAGAAGATGGCCATGATCTCAGACGCCACCGTGATGTCGAAGCCGTCCTGGCGGGGATAGCCGTTGCCGACGCCGCCGAGACTGTTGACGATCGAGCGCAGGGCCCGATCGTTCATGTCGACAACGCGGCGCCAGGCTATGCGGCGGCTGTCGATTCCAAGCCCGTTGCCCCAGTGTATGTGGTTGTCGATCATCGCCGATAGCAGATTGTGGGCGATGCCGATGGCATGAAAATCGCCTGTAAAGTGGAGGTTGATGTCCTCCATGGGCACCACCTGCGCATAACCGCCGCCGGCCGCCCCGCCTTTCATGCCGAAGCACGGCCCGAGCGAGGGCTCGCGGATGCAGATGGCTGCGCGCTTGCCGATCCGGTTGAGGCCGTCGCCGAGGCCAACGGTGGTCGTGGTCTTGCCTTCGCCGGCCGGCGTGGGGGTGATTGCAGTCACCAGGATGAGCTTGCCGTCGGGGCGCTCGGCCAAGCTGTCGATGAAATCATAGGTGACCTTGGCCTTGTGGGGGCCGTACTGGAGGAGCGCGTCGGCGGGAATGTCGAGGCGTTGGCCGATCTCAGAAATCGGCAGCATGTTTGCGGTACGGGCAATCTCGATATCGCTTTTCATGGTCATTGGGCCTGATCCTCAGAGCGGCGGACAATACATTCAGTCTTGCAAGGCGAACGGGGGCATGGCCCCCATGAACTCCACCGGCCTTTTGTCGCGCCATCATTGCGAGGGGCCGGTTCCATCCTCGACGGCGCCCGCTCCGTTTGCGACACCCATCGCCATTGATGGGGGCCAGAACGACAGGGCCGCAAGGCGGCGCGTCGGCAGGGCAACAGTTCCCTCGAACCAGTTGATCGCGTTGTTGCGACCGACGGAAAACCGCGAAAGACCCCCCTCACCTCATTATGCTGGCACGCTCGATGCTGGTACGCCCGCCCCCGAGTCGTTCGCCCGTAGTCCCCGATTGGTTCGCCCACGGTCCCGATTCGGTTGCCCCACGGCCCCCGACTCAGTTGCCCCACGGCCTTCGTACAAGCATGTGCCCGATACGATATCCGACAGCCTTGATGTGTGCACGCCTCCAATTCGGGCGCACTGTTGGGCTCGGGGCAAGCATCGTTCGGTCCGGCGCCCTATGGCCTCCGTTCTGGTATACAATAGACCAGATAACGTGGCAGGTCGCAAGCGCGCCGTATCGGGGCCATGCCGCGCGTAGCTGATGCGGGCCTGGGTCGCTAGAGCCCCCCGCTCTAGAGCAATCTGGGTGCAGGCGGTTTACGGAGGGGAAAAAGAATGGTGGGGCAATCGAAGAGCAAACAATCTGCGGGCAGCAGACAACCGGTCTTCGCGCGAAGTGTGCTGCGGCCGACGATCGGAGCGAAGTGGGCACCGAAGCGGTTCGTGAGGTTTTATGGTCGCCCGTTCGCTTGCGCATGCGGGTCGCGCCTGGGGCGTGGGCCAGGCCCGTCACGATCGCGGCCCATGTGTGTCGCCAATGTGACATTGGCGCATCAGGTGTTCATGCGACCGGGCAAGAGAGTTTCACAATTCGATTGACGAATCAAACGTGCCGCAACCAAGGTACTCA
>WGBL01000131.1 GCA_015494375.1 Hyphomicrobiales bacterium
AGTGATTACATTCGCGCCGAGCGGCCCGGTCGACCGCCCGCCACTTGCCATACTGCGAGGCCCCTCCGAGGTCAGCCCAGGGTGAGGCACCGGACGCCTCCAAAGTCAACCAACGCCAGGGCGCCGCGCGCGTCCAAAGTCAGCCAATGGTGACGCGCCGAGCGCGGGGCCCGAGCCTTGTCAACACCTCATAGCCGATGGTGCCGGCGCGTTCGGCGAGTTCGTCGACCGTGAGTTCGGGGCCGAGCAACTGCACCCAGGCGCCGGGCCGGCAGAGTGGCGCGGGCGCATCGCTGACATCGAGCGTGATCAGGTCCATCGAGACGCGACCGACGACGGGAACCCGATGGCCGCCGAGCAGAGCCTCAGCCCCCGGCCTTTCGTCGCTGGCCGAGAGGGCGCGGAAGTAGCCATCGGCATAGCCGCAGGCGACGGTGGCGAGCTTCCGGGGCCGCTCGAACCGATAGGTCGCGCCATAGCCCACGCTCTCGCCCGCCTGTGCCTCGCGCACCTGCAATATGCGGGCATAGAGCGCAACCACGGGCACGCTCGGATTGGCGCCCGTGGCAAGCGCCCGGCCGCCATAGAGCGCAATCCCCGGGCGCACCAGATCGAAATGATAGTCGGCACCGAGAAGCACGCCGGCCGAGTTGGCAAGGCTCGCCGGGATATCGGGAAAGTGCGCGCGAAGCTCTGAGAACGCCGCAAGCTGAGCCCTGTTGAGAGGATGGTCGGGCGCATCGGCGCATGCGAGATGGCTCATGATCAGTGTGCACGCAAAGCCCGCGAGCCGGGAGGGCTCGGCCGCGAGGCGCCGACGCTCGCCCCGATCGAGCCCCAGGCGGTTCATGCCCGTGTCGACATGGACCGCGGCCGGCAACGCCTGCTCCTTGCGCTGGCAAAAGCGCGCCCACGCCTCGATCGCCCCGAGGCTGTTGAGAACGGGCCTGAGGCCATGCTCGGCGAGCACCTCGCCGCTTTCCATGGCTGCCTTGCGCTCGCCGCCCTCCCCGTCCCCCTCGAGCGGTGTGCCGAGAACATAGATGACGGCCGCCGCCGCCTCGGGGCGTTGCGCGCGCAGGGTGATGCCTTCGTCAATGGTGGCGACGAAATAGGTGCGGCAGCCGAGCTCATGGAGCCGGCGGGCCACGGGCACCATGCCGAGGCCATAGGCGTCGGCCTTGACTGCGGCGGCGCATTCGGCCGCTCGGGCCCTTTCGCGTAAGGCCCGATAGTTTTGCCCAAGCGCCTCAAGATCGATGATGAGCACACTCGCCTCATGCGCGCCCGCACGGGCGAGCGCATCCCTATGGGCGGCGGGATAGGCCGCCGTCTCGCTCATCGCCGCCTGTTCAGGCATTTTCACTCATTCTTGCTTGTCCTCGCTCTTTTTCTCTTCGATCATTTTCGCGCCTCTTCGCGCATTTTCGCGCGTTTTCGTTCATCGTCTCTCATTGTCGTTCTCTGTTCTCCTCTTTGAGGCGCTCAATCGCACTCTCCGAGACTTCTGCCAGATGAGCGCCCGTTTTGCTTCTAGTCGAAACGCTCCGGCAACCGGTCGTCCCGAGCGAGGTCGGAAAAGCGGGTAATCGCGCCATCGAAGTGGAGCTTGACGGTGCCCGTGGGTCCGTGGCGCTGCTTGGCGATGATCACCTCGGCCTCTTGGTGGACGGCGCCGATCTTGGCTTGCCATTCCTCATGCTCGGGGGTGCCCGGCCGCGGCTCGGCCCGCTCGAGGTAGTACTCCTCACGGAAGATGAACATAACCACATCGGCATCCTGTTCGATAGAGCCCGATTCGCGGAGGTCGGCGAGCTGGGGGCGCTTGTCGTCGCGTTGCTCGACCTGGCGCGAGAGCTGGGAAAGGGCGAGGATCGGCACTTGCAGCTCCTTGGCGAGCGCCTTGAGGCCGGTGGTGATCTCGGTGATCTCCTGAACGCGGCCATCGGTGGCACGGGCGCGCGAGCCCGTGAGCAGCTGGAGGTAGTCGATGACGATGAGGCCGAGCCCGTGCTGGCGCTTGAGGCGGCGGGCGCGGGCGGCGAGCTGGGCCACCGAGATGCCGCCCGTCTGGTCGATAAAAAGCGGCAGCTGCTCGAGTGCCAGGGCCGCCTCGCGCAGTCGGCGGAACTCCTCCTCGCGGATCATGCCGCGGCGGATCTTCTCCGAGGGCACGGCGGCCTGCTCGGAGAGAATGCGCGTGGCGAGCTGCTCTGAGGACATCTCGAGCGAGAAAAAGCCGACGACCGCGCCATCGACCACGCGCTCGCCGCCATCGGGCCCGGGTTCGGTGCGATAAGCGCGGGCGACATTGAAGGCGATATTGGTGGCAAGCGCCGTCTTGCCCATCGAGGGGCGACCGGCGAGGATGACAAGATCGGAAGGCTGAAGGCCGCCGAGCTTGGCATCGAGGTCGCGCAGGCCCGTCGCCAGCCCCGAGAGGCCGCCATCGCGCTCATAGGCGTTGCCCGCCATCTCGATGGCCTCGGTGAGCGCCTGGCCGAAGGTCTCAAAGCCCTGGCCGTACTTGCCGAGCTCGGCGAGCTGATAGAGGCGTTGCTCGGCCGCCTCGATCTGCTCTTCGGGCGGGAAATCGACCGGCGCATCATAGGCGGCATTCACCATGTCCTCGCCGAGACGAATGAGATTGCGCCGCACCGCCAGGTCGTGGATGGTCTTGCCGTAGTCGCGGGCATTGATGATGGTGGTGGCGTTAGCGGCGAGCCGGCCGAGATATTGCGGCACCGTCAGCTCGCCGACGGGCTCCTCATTCTCGAAGAACGTCTTGAGGGTGATGGGGGTTGCCTGCTTGCCCTTCTCAATGAGCTTGGAGGCCACCTCGTAGATGCGGCCATGGAGCGGCTCGAAGAAGTGCTCGGGCGCAAGAAAGCCGGCGACCCGATCCTGGGCCTCGTTGTTTTGCAGGATGGCGCCGAGAAGCGCCTGCTCGGCCTCGATGTTGTGGGGAACGGTGCGGAAGGCCGCGCCCTCCTCTTCCGCGAGGGTCTCTGAGGCGAGGGCGTGGGGGCCGAGAGGTTCGGGCGCGCCGGCGACCTGACCCGTGGGCTTTTTGTGGCTTGTGGTGCTCATGGGCGGGCACGCTAGCGCGATTCGCCGGCGGGCGTCGCGCCCGTCTGGGAGGCGCCTGCGCCCTCTCCCCACAATGCACAAGCCCGGATTGCGGGGCTTGCGGTGTGGCCGTCGTGGTATGGCGCGGCCAAGGCCGCCGACGATCCCCAAGCCGTTGTGGCGCGTTGGGCTCAAGCCACGACATCTCGGTCAGCCAAGCCTTGAATCGGACGAATCAAACCATTGTCGCGCGCTTGTTCGCGTCGCTCGATGACGTTGCGCGCATCGAGCCGAGCGCGTTCAGATCCGCGCGTCGGGCTGTCCGCGCACTTGCGCACAGTGGCGCGCGCTCAGGTCAGGTATTCGCGGCGACGCGCTCGAGGCGGGCGATGAGGCTCGAGGTGTCCCAGCGCCGGCCGCCCATGGCCTGGACCTCGGAATAGAACTGATCGACAAGCGCGGTCACTGGCAGATGGGCGCCGTTGCGGCGGGCCTCGCCGAGGCAAATGGCCAAATCCTTGCGCATCCAGTCGACGGCGAAACCGAAATCGAACTCGCCCTTCATCATGGTCTCCCAGCGGTTCTCCATCTGCCACGACTGGGCCGCGCCCTTCGAGATCGTGTCCATGACGGCGGGGATGTCGAGGCCCGCCTTGGCGGCAAAATGAATGCCTTCGGCAAGCCCCTCGAGAAGCCCCGCAATGCAAATCTGGTTGACCATCTTGGTGAGCTGCCCCGCACCTGCGGGGCCCAGAAGCCGCACTTGGCGGGCATAGCAAGCGATGAGGGGGTGTGCCTTTTCGAAATCGCCTTCCGCGCCGCCCACCATGACCGTGAGGATGCCGTTCTCGGCGCCCGACTGGCCGCCCGAGACGGGCGCATCGAGAAAGCCCGCGCCACGCGCGCGCGCAGCGGCGTCGAGCTCGCGTGCGATGTCGGCCGAGGCAGTGGTGTTGTCGATGAAAACGGCCCCCTGCTTGAGGGCATGAAAGGCGCCGTCGGGCCCGAGCGTCACCTCGCGCAGGTCGTCGTCATTGCCGACACAGCAAAAGACGAAGTCGGCGCCTTCGGCGGCCTCATGCGGGCTCGCGGCCTTCTGGCCGCCGTATTGGGCGACCCATTTGTCGGCCTTTGCGGTCGTGCGATTGTAGACGACAAGATCATGCCCGCCCTTTTCGCGGATATGCCCGGCCATGGGATAGCCCATGATCCCGAGCCCGATCCAAGCAACCTTGGCCATGGCCCTCATCCTTTGTGGTTGGCGCCCTTGTCTTGACATTGGCGCCCTTCTCACAGGGGCACCATTGTCGCGGGATTATCGCGGGCGCTTTTGCGATCCTCACAATCGGTGCTCTCAGCCGCGTTGGCGCTGCTCCCTCAGGAGACGCAGCACCTCCGCTTCAGGCGCTCGAGCGATTGTTCGACCGCCCCTCTGTCATTTTGCGGAGAAGAGCACCCGGCACCAGTTGTAGCCGATCGCGACAGACGCGCAAGTGGCCCAAGGATTGGGCGCGTCACGCGCGGGCCACCACGAAAGCTTAGACAGTATAAGAGAGAGCGGCGAGACCAGGGTCTCGCCGCTCTCCTCGGGTTGGTGTGGCGCCCCTCGGGGCTTAGGGGGGCTGGTCGGGGCGCCACTCGGGGCTCCGTTTGGAGGAGCTTCAGTGGGGGCTCCAATGGATCAGCTGTTGCCCATCACTCATCACTCA
>WGBL01000132.1 GCA_015494375.1 Hyphomicrobiales bacterium
CTCGGAGATGTGTATAAGAGACAGGCCCTTGCGCCTGCAGCGCAACACCAACGCAACTTCAGGCGCCTTCAGCGCAACAACAACGCAACTTCAGCGCAACTTGAGGGTCGCCAGGCCAATGAGCGCCAGCACCACCGAGATGATCCAGAAGCGCACAACGATGGTCGACTCCTGCCATCCCTTCTGCTCGAAATGGTGATGGAGCGGGGCCATGCGAAAGACCCGCTTGCCCGTGAGCTTATAGGACGCCACCTGCACAATCACCGAGACGGTCTCGAGGACGAAGAGCCCGCCGACCACGGCCAGCACCAGCTCGTGCTTGGTGGCAACCGCAATGCTGCCGAGCGCTCCCCCAAGGGCAAGCGAGCCCGTATCGCCCATGAAGATCATCGCCGGCGGGGCATTGAACCACAGGAACCCGAGCCCCGCACCAAGGAGCGCTCCGCAGACAATGGCAAGCTCGCCGGTTCCGGGGACGAAATGGATCTGCAGATACTTGGCAAAGACGGCATTGCCGCTCAAATAGGCGATGAGGCCAAAGGTCGCCGCGGCGATCATGACGGGAACAATGGCAAGGCCATCGAGGCCGTCGGTCAAGTTGACGGCATTGCCCGCGCCCGCAATGACGATGACGCCGAGGAGAAGATAGAACGGCCCCAAATAAATGAGCGTATCCTTGAAAAAGGGAATGGCGAGCGAGCTTGCAAAGGGCGCTTTGCCGAGCCCCATGATGGCATAGGTGGCAAGGCCCGCAATGAAGATTTCAAGTGCGAAACGCACCCGCCCCGATGAGCCCGAGCTGCTCCGTCGGGTGACCTTGAGATAGTCGTCATAAAAACCGATGACCCCGAAGCTGAGTGTCACGCCAAGGACGATCCAGAGATAAGGATTGGCCCAGTTGGCCCAGAGCAGGCTCGAGACCGTGACGCCCATGAGGATCATGAGCCCGCCCATGGTGGGCGTGCCCTGCTTCTCGACGATGTGATGTTTGGGGCCGTCCTCGCGGATGGGCTGGCCCTTGCCCTGGCGCACCTTGAGCAGCCGGATGAGGCCGGGCCCGAACATGAAGACGATAAAGAGCGCCGTCATGATGGCGCCACCGGTGCGAAAAGTAATGTAGCGAAAAACATTCAGCGCCCCCAACTGGTCGCTGAAGTTGACGAGTTCGTAGAGCATAAGGCCCCCTGTTGGCATGGCGGGGCGGCCAAGGCCCCGGCTTGCCCGGCGTCACTTCTTTGTTTGTTTCCTGTTTGTTTTTTGCTCGGCGTTTCGCTTCTTGTTTGGTTGTTTGGTTGTTTCTTGCTTGTTGCCTGGTGCTCGGCGCTTGTTGCTTGGTTGGAGTGATCAGGCCAATTGCCCAAATTGGGTCACGCTTCAGGTCGCTTGCGAAGCATCTCGCATTCTCCTGTTCTTGCTCTCGCTCTTGCGCCCGCTCTTGCCTTGGTCCTCTGCCTTGTTTCTCTGCCTTGCTCCCACTTGGCGTTACCCGCTCTTGGTCTCACATGGTGTTACCCGCTCTTGGTCTCACTTGGGGTACCTGCTGCTTGCGCCTGTTTACGGATCGCCGCCGCGGCCAGCAAGGCGCTCCTTGAGTGCCGCAACGATGGGGCCAATCCGGCTCGCGAGCGAGCCCTTGAGCATCACCGCATCGCCCGCCCGGACCGCCTCCAGGACAAGCGGCGCGAGCTCCTCGGCCGTGGCCGCATAGGCGCCCCGTTGCGCCTCGGGCAGCGCCTCGTAGACGCGCGCCATATGGGGCCCGCATGCATAAACCTTGTCGACGCCGGCGGCAAGAATGGGGTCGCGCAACGCCTCATGCAGCTCTCGCGCAGCCGCGCCCAGCTCGAGCATGTCACCGAGCACCGCCAGGCGGCGCCCAAAGCGTGATCGCGGCACCTGGCCGAGCACGGCCAGCGCGGCCCGCATCGAGGCGGGATTGGCGTTATAGCTTTCATCGATAAGGAGAATGGGGCCGTCGGGCGTCTCGAATGTGGTGCGGGCGCCGCGGCCCTCGGGCGGCGTGAGATCGGCCAGGCATGCCGCCGCCACCGCCACGTCGCACCCTTCGGCGGCGACGGCGGCCAGCACGCCAAGCGCATTCTCGACGAGATGACGACCGGGAGCCGCCAGCCGGGCCTTGACGATGGTGCCCAGAATGTCGGCCTCGAATTGCGAGCCATCCTCCTTAAAGGCAGCGTCGAGGAGCCGCGCCTCGGCGCGATCGTCACTGCCAAAACCGATGATCCGCCCCGCCCCCGCTTCGCGCGCGCGCGCCGCCAGAAGATCGAAATAGGCATTGTCGCGATTGAGAATCGCAACGCCGTCCGCCGCGAGCCCGGCGAAGATCTCGGCCTTGGCCTCGGCGATGGCGTCGAGCGATGGGAAATGGCCGATATGGACAGGCGCCACGGTGGTGACAAGGGCCACATGCGGCCGCACCATGCGGCTGAGCGGGGTGATCTCGCCGGCATGGTTCATGCCGATCTCGAAGATGCCAAACCGTGCCGATTGCGCGAGGCGCGCAAGGGTGAGCGGCACACCCCAGTGATTGTTATAGGACTTCTCGGCGGCATGGGTAGGCCCGAAGGCGGCAAAGCAGTGCCTGAGCGCCTCCTTGGTGCCCGTCTTGCCGACACTCCCTGTCACCGCAATGACCCGGGCCCCGCTGCGCTCGCGCGCGGCCCTGGCGATGGCCTCGAGGCCGGCGAGGGTGTCGTCGACGACAATGAGCGGGCCCACCTGCGGGGGGATTTGCGCGAGGGCGCTGCGGGCTACCAGCGCCGCTACGGCGCCTCTTGCAAAGGCCGCCTCCACATAGGCGTGGCCATCGAGGCGATCGCCTTTGATGGCGACGAAGAGATCGCCGGGCGCGAGCGTGCGGCTGTCGATGGAGATGCCGCTGACGCCGTCTGGCGAATCGCCCGCGACCGCGCCGCCCGTGGCAGCGAGCAGCGCCTCCCATCGCCAAAGCGGCTCAGCCATCGCTTTCCTCTTCCCCTCCATGGCTCGAGGCACCTGTCCGCGCCATCGCCTCGCGCACCGCCTCGTGATCGGAGAACGGCAAAACCTCGCGCCCCACAATCTGGCCGCTCTCGTGGCCCTTGCCGGCAATCACCAGCACATCGCCCGGCGCCAGCATGGCAATGGCCCTCTCAATCGCCTCACCGCGATTGCCGATTTCAAATAGACCGTCTGCCGCACCCGCTGCACCCGCCGCGCCCGGTGCATCCGC
>WGBL01000133.1 GCA_015494375.1 Hyphomicrobiales bacterium
GTCAACCCGCATTTCTTTCCGGGGCCCATGAACACCATGCCTCTGAGAGGCTCGGGGTTATGGGTCCCCGATAATCCCGCGGCGGCAAGACGGCGCAAGACGGCAACCGCCGCGGTCGCGGGATTTCGGGGACGACAACGCCGCGCTCCTCTACTCCCTTCTGGCTTCGGGCTTCAGGTTTCTGATTCCTGGTTTCTGGCTTCTGCCCCGCGACCGCTTTGCCACAGGCAAGGCCCCGCGCGCTCAGCGTTGAGCATTGGGAAAGAAGAGCTGCCGGCCGTCGACGCGATAGGAGGCGATCGCCTGCTGGCCTTTCGGACCAAGCAGCCAATTGATAAACGTTTGCCCATCCCGCGCTTTGACATGGGGGTGGCGCGCCGGGTTGACCAGAATGACGCCGTATTGATTGCGCAGGCGCGCATCGCCTTCAAAGAGCACCCGGTGACGCCCCTTGTTCTTGAAGCTGATCCATGTTCCGCGATCGCTGAGTGTATAGGCCCCCATGGCGAGGGCGGCGTTCAGGGCGGCGCCCATGCCGGCGCCGAGCTCGCGATACCAGGTGCCGCTGGCGGCTGTCGGATCGATCCCCGCCTCGGCCCAGATCGCCCGCTCCTTGGTATGGGTGCCCGAGTTGTCGCCGCGCGAGACAAAGGGCGCCATCGCTTTGGCGATCCTGACAAAAGCGGCAGGCGCATCGACCGCGCTTGCGACCCCTGCGGGGTCCTCGGCGGGCCCGACGATGACGAAATCGTTATACATGACGTCGTGGCGTGCGACGCCCCAGCCCGCGGCAACAAATGCCTCCTCTTGCGCCTTGGCATGGACGAGGACGACATCGCCATCGCCATTGCGCGCATTCTTGAGCGCCTGTCCGGTGCCCACCGCCACGACCCGCACCTCGATGCCCGTCTCTGCTTCAAAAAGTGGAAGGATATGATCGTAAAGCCCCGAGGCGGCCGTCGAGGTTGTCGACTGAAGGACAATAAAGCGTTTGCCGCCGCCGGCCGGCGCCTCGCTCGCAGTAATGGTCGCGATAGCGGCAACGACGGCGAGGATGCCGAGCCCTGCCGCCATGAGGCGCGCAAGCGCGCGCGCTCGCTGCGTCAGCCACGAGATCGGTGACATGAGCCCTGCTCCTGTGTTTGCCGCCACTTTGCCGCCTAAGCCAGAATCTCGCCGGCGAGATAGGCCCGGGCCGCGGCGGACTGCGGGCGCTCGAAGAAATGCTTCGCCGGACTTTGTTCGCAAATGCGGCCACGATGGAGAAAAATCACCTCGTCGGCGAGCCTGCGGGCCTGGCCGATGTCGTGGGTGACAAACACGATCTTGATGCCGTTTCGGGCCGCTTCAAGGACATGACGTTCGATCAGCCTGGTCGATGCAGGATCGAGGCTCGCCGTGGGCTCATCCAGAAGGAGCACGCGCGGCGCAAGCGCAAGCGCCCGGGCAAGGGCGAGTCGCTGCTGCTCGCCGCCCGAAAGCCCGCGCGCCGGACGATCGCTCAGCGCCGCAAGATCGAACGCCGCCAGATGCGCGCGCACCTCGCCCGCGCGCACCCGCCCGCGCAGGCCCACGGCAAATGCGATATTGGCCGCAACCGAACGGCGCAACAGAACTGGCTTTTGAAAAACGAGGCCGAGTCGGACCCGCTTTTGCCGTGATAACAGCGTGCCGCCCCAGGTGATCCGCCCCGAAGTGGGGGCGACAAGGCCCTGAAGCAGGCGCAGCAGCATGGTCTTGCCGGCACCATTCGGCCCCATGAGCACCGTCAGCGGACCCTCGGCAAGAACAAGGTTGAGACCTTCAATCACCGTCGTGCCGCCGATCGCATAATCGACATTCTCAAGCTCGATGGGGAGCAGCTCGGAGGCAGCGTCTCCGCGCGCGGCCCGGCCTGACGCCTGATTTGATGGCATCGCCCCCTCGTCTCCAGCGGCGCAGTGGGCCCCCGCTTCGCCACCCTCCTCAAGCATGCCGGCCGCCATGTCGGAGCCAAACGTGCGCGCTTCAGGCATGGACCCGCCTCCCGCCACTCTCGCCACTCCCGAGACTGAGGGCGGCCGCCGCAAGGTTGGCCGCAAGGGACAAAACAAGAAGAATAATGCCGAGCGCCAAGGCGCGGGCGAGATCGCCCTTGGCCGTCTCGAGGGCAATGGCCGTCGTCATGACGCGCGTCACATGGTTGATGTTGCCGCCGACGATGATCACCGCGCCAACCTCGGCAATGGCGCGGCCGAAGCCCGCGAGCGCCGCCGTGAGCAGCGACCTGCGGGCATCCCACAGAAGCGCGCCGACGGCCTTCAGGGCGGGCACCTGGAGGGCGCGAAAAAGCTCGTCGTACTCGCGGTGATAGTCCTCGATCACCTGGCGTGTGAGGGCGGCGATGATCGGTGTGATGAGTAGCGTCTGGGCAATCACCATGGCCGCCGGAGTATAGAGGAGACGCAACCAGCCAAGCGGGCCTGCGCCCGAGAGCACCACATAGACGAAGAGCCCGACAACGACGGGCGGCAGCCCCATGAGCGTGTTGAGGACGATGCGCGCCACGGCGCGCCCCGGAAAGCGCCCGAGCCCCACGATGGCGCCGAGCGGATAGCCGATGGCGCAGGCAAGGGCGAGCGCTGACAGGCTCACCTCGAGTGAAAGCGTTGCGATCTCGACAAGCTCGGGGTCACCGCTCGCCAACAGGTGCCAGGCCAGCAGAATGGCTTGTCCGAGGTCCTCCATCGCATGGCCTCGCTGCATTTTGCTGCAAAATTATGCGCCATATTGCATTATTTTCGACAGCTGTACAGCATCCCCCTTGAACGCAACCCAGGACGCAGGCGGACGAGCGCCGGGGGCGACAACCACCCGGCCTACCACCTTCTCGGGGTGGAGCCTGGCATGCTGATCCTTCGGTTTTGCCGAAAAGCCTTTTCGCGCTTCTTGTGAAATGTTGTGCAAAGTGGCGGGAAAAGGACACCGAGACGAGAGGCCCCGGCTGTCCAGGTCTCAGACTTGACCGGCTGTAGCCGCTCCGGCCTCAGCCCGCAGGATCACGACGATAACGCGGCCAACGGAAATCGTCCGCCCGCCCCGGTTTGGGAGGCAGTGTTTCGCCCTTCACGAGCACCTTGTAATAGGG
>WGBL01000134.1 GCA_015494375.1 Hyphomicrobiales bacterium
CCTTTACAGTCTTCCCCCTACAGTCTTCCCCTTTGCGGTCTCTCCCCTGTTTACGGGCTTTCCTGTCCATACGGCTTCTCGACGCCCCTCCACATACCCACCTTCCTCGATACGGCACCCGAACCTCTATGCACCTTCCGACGCTCTCACATGAGCCTTTCGGCGACCTTGTCACGGCCTGGGTGCCAGGACGAACAGGTTCTGCAGCCAAAGCCCGAGCAAACGAGCACACCTTGGGCCTTTTTCTGTCGCCCGGGAACTTTTCGCAAGCTCTTTCGATAACGGACAATTTCACTCGCGCACGAGGGGGTGAAGCCATGATATGTTGCGGAAAATCATTGCAAATTTCCAAAAATAAGGTCAAGTAGGCGGCTGGAAACGAGCGCGGGGGCAAAGCCGATCATTGCTTGAGCGATAATTGTTTCGGCCCGCCCCTTTGCCCGAAAGTCGATCACTTGGGCAGCGCTCCGAGTACTCCACCAGGCGAACAGTCGAAAAGCGGCACGCAACAAACAGCGCAAAGAAGTGAAGGAGTCCCTCGTCCTCGACCGACGCACCCTTTCACAACACAACAACTGCAAATTCGGCTTGGGGCGGCATCGAGTGTGATGCTGACGGGAGAATGTTTTTCAAGTCGGGCCGCAATCGCGGCCTTGTGTCCGACAAGGTGCTTAAGCGCGCAATCACCCGCAAGCTAGACGAGATGTTCGGGGAGCACGCGCGCCCGGACCAGCCGGCCCATGATCTCGGCACCGTTCGCACGCCGGAAGGCCAAAAGAGGCTGCTCGCGCGTCATGCGGTCGATGTCGCGGCGGTGGCGCCGGTTGCGGGGAAAGCTGGCGAGCGCACACCGGTCGTGCTGCTCGTGCGTCGCCGTTTTCCTCCGGGAAAAGGTCTCTGGGCCTTGCCGGGTGGGTTCATGGCGATGGGTGAGACGGCCACGGAGGCCGCTCTTAGAGAGCTCGAAGAGGAGACCGGGCTTGTCAGCGGGGCGCGCCGGCACTTGGGGCTCGATAAGCGCGCCCTGAGGCGGCGGCTCAGCCCGCTCGGGCCCTGGCGGGTGACCCGCGCTTTCGACATCCGCGGCACACAGTGGCTCGAGGCTCCCCTGACCATCAGCGATGGCGTTGTGCTCGAGCCCGGCGATCTCATGGCGGTCACGACACAGCCCTTTCTGCTGGTCTTGCCCGAGCTCCACGAAGACATGATCCGGGCGGGCGATGATGCGGAAGAGATCCGCCTCTTTCCATTTGAGGACGTGGAGCGCCGCAAGATCGGCATTCGCGATCATTTCAATATTCTGGGCGACGCCGAACGGGCACTAGGTTGAGGGGGGCAGGGGGCATCCGTAGCCATTAGCGGACAATCTTGATCTCGAGGCCGAGATCAAGGCGGGCCCACTCCCGGTCCGTGGTGAGCACCGGCACGCCCTCGCCGCATGCCAGCGCGAGCGCCAGGCAGGCCCGATCGCCGAGGGAGAGGCCAAGAGGGCGTGTGCGTGCCCGAAGCTGCCCTGCAATGGCCGCCATGGCACTGTCGAATGCGACCACCCGGCATGGCAAAGCCTCGAACATGGTTTCCTGCGCAAAGTGCGAGGGCATGCCACGGTCGACCAATTTGGAAATGACCTCCACCGCATTGACGCTGGAGACAATGGCCCCTGCCATCAGCTCGCTCACAGCCTTTCCGCCGGGCTCGTCCTGAACGAATGCGAGAACGGCGGAGGCGTCCAAAATGGCCTCAGCCACCCGTGCCCTCCGCTTCGGACGCCTCGCGGTCTTCGCGCTGGGCTTCGTATCGCCGCTCCTCAATCAGCTCGTCAGCGAGCTGGACGTCCTCGGGAATATATCTGCGGACCATCTCCTGCGCCCGCTCCATTCCCATGCGCGGGCTGAGGAGACGCAACTCGCCCTCCTCAAGCCACGCCATCACCGTGCCGCCTGGCTCGAGCTTCATCGCCTCGCGGATGGCGGCGGGAATGAGCAGGCGGCCATCCCGGCCGACCTTGAGCACCATGCGGCCGGCGGGGGCATCCGGCTCGGGCGCGGCGGGGGCCGCGGCGGCCTTCTGGCTCTTCGAGCACTTTGCGCCCTCTGGATCCTTTGCGCCCCCTGGATCCTTTGCGCCC
>WGBL01000135.1 GCA_015494375.1 Hyphomicrobiales bacterium
CTCTGGGGCCCCTTTGGTTGAAGAGCGTCTCGGCGCTTGGCGCTCAGCGGTGCTCCTCGCGATGGGCGGCGATGAGCGCCTCGTTGAAGGCCGACAGCGCCGCGACGTGGTCCGCCCAACCGATGACCCGGCGGGGCTCTGCATTGTCGACAACGGCAATGCGATGCTCGCCCGTGCGATCGAACAACCGCAGCGCCACCTCGACGCTGTCGCTTGCGCCCAGCCTGGGCGCGTCGTCGTTCTCCGCGATGGCCCGAGGCGATTCGTCCTTGGCGAGGGGCCGCACCGCGAGATCATGCAGGCGCTGCGGGTGTGCGATTTCATGGTGCCCCTCGCGCAGCGAAAGACCGCGGGCGGTGAGCTGCCAGTGGAAAAAGCTTTGCCCATTGACCGCCTGGGTCAGACCGTTGGCAATCGAGACGGTGAGCAGGAGCGCAAGGGTCATCTCATAGCCGCCCGTGAGCTCGAAAACGATGACGGTCGTCGAGATGGGGGCTCCGAGCACCGCGCCCGCCACAGCGCCCATGCCAAGAATGGCATAAAGCCCGCCGCTCGACGAAAGCTCGGGAAAGACCGAGGCGGCCATCAGGCCAAAGGCGCCGCCGGTCATGGCGCCAAGATAAAGAGAGGGCGAAAACACGCCGCCGCCAAAACGGCTGGCCAGGGTGATGGCCGTCGCCGCCGTCTTGGCAACCAGCAGGGCCAGCATAAGAACGAGCGGCAACTTCTGATGAAGGGCAAGGTTGGTGGTGCCGTAGCCGACGCCCAGAACATGCGGAAAGGCCAGCGCAATGGCGCCCACCATCAAGCCGCCAACCACCGGTCGCAGCCAAAGCGGCATGGCGATGCGCCAGGCAATCCGCTCGGTCGCGATCAGGGAAGACTGAAAGATGATCGCAACAAGCGCACAAGTGAGGCCCAAGAGCGCGAACGCCGGAAACTCCAAATAGGAGTTGATCGCGTGATCGGGAATGGTGAAGGCGGGAAAGTCGCCGAGATGCAGGCGCGCAACGATCGTGCCCATAACGCTTGCAATGACAATCGGCACGAATGCCCGCATGGCAAAATGGGCTAGGATCACTTCGCAGGCAAACAGCACGCCCGCAATGGGCGCGTTGAAGGAGGCCGACACCGCCGCCGCCGTCCCGGCCGCAAGCAGGGTGCGGCGTGCGGGCCTGGGCAGCTTGAAGCGATCCTCGATGAGCGAGGCGAGCGTGGCGCCAAGGTGGACGACCGGCCCCTCGCGCCCCGCACTCGCGCCGGCCCCAAGCGAAAGCGCGGCAACGAGGGCGCTCAAGAAGCCAATGCGCGGGCGAATGCGGCAGTCGCGCAAGGCGCGCGCCTCAATCACATCGGCAACGCCGTGAGCCCGGCGCCCCGGCACAAACCGCTCAAGAATGAGGCCGACAACGAGCCCTCCCGCCGCCGGGGCCAGAAGCACCAGCCACCAGGGGCCGAAATGGGCCGTAAAATAAACGTCTTCGCTCGCCGTGCCCAGCCAGAGATACTGCACAGCGCCAATGGACAACCGAAATGCAAGCGCCGCATAGCCGACGCCAATGCCGATCACAAGCGCCAGTAACCAGACGAGAAGCGTCCGCTCAGCCATAAAGTCGGCCAGGTTGGGCAGCACCCGGTCGCGAAATCCCCCGACGATGAAACCGCGCCCTCGAGCCAGTTGGGCGCCGAGCGAGGCGGTCAGCGCCCTTCGTCGTGACCTTCGCCCGTCGTCTCGAATGTGAGCGTCGTCCATCGCCCGCCCCAATTCAGCGAATGCGAGACATCAATCTCGTCTTCCGGGAATCTCGTCTTCCGAGCCTACTCACAAGCAGCGGTCAGCAAGCGGTCAAGTCTATTCCTTGGATCGTTGCAATTCCGTCACAAGTGCGAGGTGGCATCTTCCGGCACAGGCGTCTTCCAGCATAATTGTGCCTGCTCCTTGGCCTACTTCACTGCCTCACAGCCTTCAATGCTCTAGTTCGGCTCTAGTTCGGCGCTTTCGGCGCTGTCGGCAATGCTGCCAAGAGCGCCCGGAGCGGGTTGCAATGGCGGCGATTACAATTTCTTGGGTTGAGGATTTGAGCGAATCCGGCAATTGATGTTCACTGGGTCAGAGTATGGGGAGGGCCGACCGGCTTTTTGTGGATAAACGTTTCAATCATAGCGCGGCACTCGGCAAGGAGGCTTTGCGGTGAACACGCTCATGTTGAGCATCGCTGGCATCGTCATTGCGGTGCTATGTGCGCTGTTCGCCGTCCCCTATTTCATTGACTGGAACAGCTATCGCAGCGTTTTCGAGGCCCAGGCCTCGCGCCTTGTCGGGCGAGAGGTGCGGGTGGGCGGCAATGTCAACCTGCGCCTCTTGCCCGTTCCCATGATGAGCTTCGAGAACGTCCGGATCGCCAACGACACCGGCCGGTTCGACCGCCCCTTCCTCAAGATGGACAGCTATACGGTCTGGCTTTCCATCCCGCCCCTGCTCAAGGGGGAGCTCGAAGCGCGCCGGATGGAGCTTGGCAGACCGCGGCTCAGGCTTGCGATCAACAAAACCGGTGGCGGCAATTGGGAGGGGCTTGGCGGTGGCGCCCTTGGATTGCCGTTCATGCCGCGCGATGTGGCGCTCAGGTCGGTGCTTGTCAGCGATGGCTCGGTGGCGCTGCATGCGCCGTCCGGCCGGGTGCTGCTTGAGCTCGGCAATCTCAACGGCGAGTTTCAGGCCGGCACGCTGAGCGGGCCTTATCGTTTCCGAGGTGCCTTCGGCCGTGGCGACGATCGCCGCGAGCTTCGCTTCTCGACGGGAAGGCTCACTGACGCAAAGAGCCTCAAGCTCAAGGCGAGCATTCATTCGACCGATGCCCGCCCGCTCCTCGTCCTCGATGGGCAGCTCGGCCATGATGGCGAGCGACTGCGTTTCGCAGGCGGTGTGACGGGCCGGCTCCAGATGCCCTTCGCACCAATCGACGGTGTTGCGGACGTAGCCGGCGGGGATGGCGATCGCACCGTCGAGCTCAAGGCCACTGTGCTGGCCGATACCACACGGCTCAGAGTCGATTCGCTTGCGTTCACCTTCGAAAGCGGGGGCCACCCGCAGCTGATTAATGGTGAGGCCGATGCCAGCTGGCTCGATGAGCTCAAGGCCAGTGCCAGGCTCAAAGCCCGTTGGCTCGATTTCGACAACCTGGCAAAGTCCGGTGCAAAACCGGGTGCGGAGGCGGGCGCAAAAGCGGCTTCGGGCGCCACGGCGGCTCCCGGTCAGGTGGCCGAGATGGGGGCCCGTCTCCTCCAGGCCATGATGCCAAAGGAAATGGCATTGCGGCTGGCAATCGAGGTGGAACAGGCCAATGTCGGTGGCGGCCTTGTCAAGAATGTCGGCTTGCGGGCGCATCGCAAGGGCGCCGACATCATCCTCGATCAATTCACGGTGCGGATGCCAGGTGCGAGCCGGATAGAGCTGAGCGGGCGGTTGTTCGAGAGCCAGGCGCAGAGGCTCGGCTTTCAGGGACACTTCCGCTTGCGCGGCTCCAATCTCGGGCGATTTGCCAAATGGGCGTTGCGAGAGCATGTCCTCGCCGAGGAGGACATCGAAAAGTTCTTCAGCCTGCGCGGCAAACTCACAATCGATGATCAGCTGACGGCCATTGAGGAGGCCACGGGCGAGCTTGGAGAGACCGCCTTTCGTGGCACGCTTGAGAGAAACGGCCGTGACAAGGGGCGCTGGCAAGTCCGCTTCGATGCCGATCGCCTCGATCTCGCCCATGTCGTCGACAGCGATCTCAAGCTCGCCCAGATATTCGAACGCCTGGCCCAGAGCGGCACCGAGAGCGCTCGGCAAAGCGAGGCCCGTGGAAACATCGGCCAGGACTTTCTCAGCGATCTCCTTTCTGGCAAGGCGCGGATGCGCCTCGATCTGAGGGTTGGCACGCTGCTTCTCGCGGATCAGGTGCTGCGTGATGTTGCGGGCAATCTGGAGATTGTCGAGAACCATCTGGTGCTCGATCGCGCGCGGCTGCGCGGCGACAACGGTCTGCTATTTGAGGCCGAGGGCAGGGTCGACAATCTCAATAGCGGACCGCGCGGTGAAGTGCGCTATCTTCTCGAAGCTGACAATAGAAATTCCGCACGCGCCCTCTTGCGTTTTCTCGGCCTCGAGCGGAAAAGCGTGGTGTTCGAGCCCCTTTCGACGGCCATGGTTCCGGCGCGCGTGGCGGGAGTTCTTGCGTTTGGGCGGCGGGGCGGCGACACGGTCGATCTGACCGTCGATGGGCTTTTGGGCGGCAGTCGCACGGTCATCGAAGCGCGCTCCGATGGCGGGCTCGCCGGGTTGCGCGACAACCCGCTCGATATCGTCGCCGCAATCGAAAATGACGATGAGCGAACGCTGCTCGCCCAGCTCTTTGGCGACAGAACGCCGCAAGCGGGCGCTCGCAGCCCTGAAGCTATGCCCTCTGGCAACGGCGCCACGGGCGTCAATGGGGAACGGATTGCGCCGGCGCGCCTCTCGATCCGCCTGCAGGGCGTGCCAAGCCAAGGCATGCGGAGCCTCGTCGCACTCGAGACGGCATCGCTTTCAGGCACCTTTGATGGCGCGCTCAGGCTCGCGAACGGCACCCTCGGCGTGCCCCAGGCACAAGTCTCGCTCAAGGCCCGGCGAGCGCGTGACGGCCTTGCGCTCATCGGGCTCGGAGCGGCTTATAGCGAGAGCGATGGGCCGCTCACGATCGCAGGCCGCCTCAGATACGAGAACGGTTCGGGCGAGCTCCAGGACGTCACATTCACAACGGGTGGCGCGACATTTGAGGGGCGTCTCGCCTTCGATGCCAGGGGACCGGTCACAGACGTCGCACTCGATGGAACCCTCGACCGGGCAACACTCAATGCCCTCATGGCGCCGCTTCTCGGGCCACGCCCCGACGCCACACTGCTTGTCAATGCGGCGAGCCGTGCCATCGAGGAAACACGCGCCAGCGATGCCCCGCTCGAGCCCGCGATCAGAGTGGGCACACTGTTGAGCGAACGCCCGTTCGACCTGAGCCTGCTCGATAGCATCCGAGGCAAAGCACATCTCGAGATCGGCGAGCTGGCGCTGACCGATGGTGTCGCCCTCGAACGCGCCGCAATCGACGTAGCGCTCGGCACGCGCCAGATTGCGCTCAACCGGCTTGAAGCCCAAGCGCTCGATGGCGCGTTTCGCGCCAGCGGGTCCCTTGCGAGGGAAAAAGCCGGTGTGGGGCTCCGGCTCGAGGTTGATTGGCGCAATATCAACCTCGCAAAGCTCGCGGATGAGGGTCGCAGAGGTGCAAGGCCCACGGATGTCGATGACGGCAATGGACCAGGCGATGAGCGGGCCCGGGCGCGGGGTAAGGCGCGCGAGCAGTCGCGCGGCATAGCCAATCTGAAACTCTCGCTTGCCGGTCGCGGCCTCGGCCCGCGCGGCCTTGCCGCTGTACTTGCGGGGCGCGGCACACTCGAGACCAAGGGCGCCGTGATTGCGGGCTTGTCGCCAAGGGCGCTGGCTGAGACCGAGGCCGTCGTGGTCAATGCCGGCGAGGATGCGGAATTCGGCACCGATGATCTTGTGAGGCTCTTGAAGGAGCGGCTCGACGACGGCCGGCTTGTGATCGGCACCCGCAAGATCCCCCTCGAGGTGCGCGATGGCATCTTGCGAACCGGGCGCGTTGTAATCGATGGCGCGGAAGGGGCGCGGTTTGCCGTCGCAACAACCCTCGAGCTCACGAGTTTCGAGCTCAACAGCTCCTGGGTCCTGCAGCAAATGGGCAAAGGAGAGCAGGCCTTGCCCCCTGTCACCATCAGGTACAAGGGCAGTGTCTTTGATCTCGCCGCACTCGAGCCGCAAATCGAGGCCGGGGCCCTCCAGCGCGAGCTCGTCGTGCGCAAAATGGA
>WGBL01000136.1 GCA_015494375.1 Hyphomicrobiales bacterium
AGGTTCCCGTGCCCGTGCCCAGCCGCCAGTCGCGGCATGGCGGGCGCCGAGCGGGCAAGAGAGCCGCCCGCAAAAGGGGAGCCGTGAAGCGATAAGAGCCGCATAAAACGCTGCCAGGCGGGGCTCGAGACAAATAGAGCAAGAAAACAAGAGAAAGAGTAAAGAGAAAGCACATGCGCACAATTGCAAGGCCGCTTGTGGCGTTGGCCGTAGCCGGAACGGCGCTCATCGCCTTTGTGCTTTACGAGCTCAAGACCGATACGCGCCAACTCGCCCAACGCGCGCGCGCACTCGAGGCGCGCATCGAGCGGCTCAAGGCCGCCAATGCGGTTCTGGAGGCGGAATGGAGCAGCCTGCGCCGCCCCCACGCCATCGACCGTCTGGCGCGCGAGAAGCTGGGTTTGCGGCCCACCGAGCCCGCCCAGTACATCACACCCGCTGAGTTGCCGCCGCTCAGGCGCCCGAAAGCCTATCCCAAGGTGGCGACCTCGCGTGGTTTCACTGGGCCGGCCGCAGGTCAGAGGGGGGGCGGGCGCTGATGGCATACCGCCCGCCGCAAAACCCCGCCCCGGAAGAGTCGCGCCCGCGGGCCAGGCTCAGGCGGCGCATTGGTGTCTTTGCGCTTGTGCTCTTTTCCGGGTTTGCCCTGGTGGTGGGACAGCTCGCCCGCCTCGCCACCGAGGGGGGCCTGGGCGGCGGCGCTCATGTGGCCCGTTCGCTCGATCCGAGCTGGGCACGGCCCGATATTGTCGATCGCAACGGGCGGCTGCTCGCCACCGACATCACCACGCACTCACTTTTTGCCGAGCCCTATCGAGTCAAGGATCCCGATGCGGTCGTGCTGGCGCTCTTGGAGATATTGCCCGAGCTCGACCGCAAGCGCACCCTTGCGCGGATTTCAAAGGCCAGCAGGAAATTCGTCTGGCTCAAGCGAGGCCTCACGCCCACCAAAGCCAAGGCCATTCACGATCTCGGTTTTCCGGGGCTCCGCTTTCGCGATGAGCTCCATCGCGTCTATCCGCTCGGGCGGCTGGCGGCCCATGTCCTTGGCACGGTCAATATCGACAACCGGGGGCAGTCGGGCCTTGAGCGCTATATCGACGAGATTGTCGGCATCGAGCCTGTCTATGGGCCGGGGCGCTCGAGCAAGCCGCCGTTGCGCCTCACGATTGATGTCGGGGCCCAGTTCGCCCTCGAAGAAGAGCTTCGCGGCGCGCTTGAGCGCTATGGCGCGCGCGGCGCGGCGGGGGTCGTGCTCGATGTCCTGAGCGGCGAGGTCTTGGCCGCAAGTTCGTTGCCGGCACCTGATCCCAATCGCGGCGGCGCCGATCTCGACAAGGAGACGATCGACCGCCTTATGCACGGGCGCTATGAGCTCGGCTCGATCTTCAAGATGGTGACACTAGCGGCCGCCTTCGAGTATGGGATCGCCGATCTCGAGACGCGGGTCGATACAAGTGGCCCGCTGCGGATCGGCAGATACACAATAAGCGACTCGCATCCCGTCGATGGCACACAGACGGTGCGCGATGTTTTTCTCCGCTCCTCCAATATCGGTGCAGCGCGGCTCGCAAGCGCGCTCGGCAAAGAGCGACTCAAGGCCTTTCTCGCCCGCATCGGCCTCAGCGAGAGCCTCACCACCGAGGTGGGGCGCATCGTACCCCCCCGGCTTCCCGAGCGCTGGTCGGACGTCCACACCATGACGGTCTCCTATGGCCATGGCATTGCCGTGGCGCCCTTGCAGTTCGCCGCCGCGGCGGCGACGCTTGTCAACGGTGGCCGGCGGGTGTTTCCGACATTCCTGCGCGCAACCGCCGAGCGGGTGCGCTATCGCACAAGGCCCGTGCTCAAGCCCGAGACGAGCGCTCGACTGCGCGCACTCATGCGTGAGAATGTGAAGGCCGCCTACGGTACGGGACGGCTCGCCGATGTGGCGGGCTTTGAGGTCGGCGGCAAGACGGGAACGGCCGACATCGCCAAGGGGGGGCGCTATGGCACGGGGGGTGTGATTGCGTCATTCGTTGCCATATTCCCTGCGAGCGAGCCCCGCTATCTGACCCTTGTCAGCATCTTCGAGCCCAAGCGCACGGCCGCTTCGGGCTTCAGTGCCGCCGCCGGGCAGACCGCAGCCCCCACCACGGCGCGGATCATCCGGCGCATTGCCCCGATCCTCGGACTCCTGCCGCGCCTTGCGGCCCGCGACCGCTAGGAGCGTGTCTTGGTGAGAATAGAAAGAATAGAACCATTCTCACCGAAACTTGCTCCAGGGGCGAGCAGCGAGCCCCCAAGGATGCGGCGGCCTTGCCATCCCACCTAGAGTGGCACGCGGACCACGGCCCTGAGGCCGCCCAAGGGGCTCTCCTCGAGCCAGATGTCGCCGCCATGGCTACGGGCGATGTCGCGGGCGATCGAAAGGCCGAGCCCGGTGTTGCGGCTGTCCTGATTGCGGGCAACATCGAGGCGGTAGAAGGGGCGGAAGACTTCCTCGCGTTCGGAGGGGGGAATGCCGGGCCCGTCGTCATCGACATCGATCCTGAGCCAGCGGCGATCGGGCGTCACAGTGATCTCGATGGTCTGGGCAAAGCGGGCGGCGTTGTTGACAAGATTCTGTATCGCGCGCTTGAAGGCGTGGCGCCTTACGGGCACCCGCGGCCGCTTGCGCCTGCGAAACTTCAAGACAATCGTGCGGTCGTGGTGCCGGGCCTCGTTGCGCACCTCCTCGAGCAACGCCCGCACATCGGTTTGCACCGCCTCCTCGCCACCGGCGCCTTTGGCAAAGGCCATATAGTCCGACAGCATGGCCTGCATCTCGTCGACGTCCGAACGCAGCGCCTCGGCCTCGGGTGTGTTGTCGAACATGGCGAGCTGGAGCCGAAAACGTGTGAGTATTGTTCTCAGGTCATGGCTCACGCCCGCCAGCATCACGGTTCTCTGCTCGACGTGCTTTTCGATGCGATCACGCATCTCCATGAAGGCATAGGCGGCCTGGCGTACCTCGCGCGCACCCCGCGGGCGGAAATCCTCGGGCGCCGGTCGCCCCTTGCCGAAACAATCCGCGGCCTCGGCGAGACGCAGGATGGGGCGGATCTGATTGCGCAGAAACAGAATGGCGACCGTCAGCAGAACGAGCGACGAGCCGACCATCCAAAGCAGAAAGATATGGCTGTTTGAGGCATACGTCTGGCTGCGCCGGGCAACCACCCGCAAAATAGCGTCCTCCAGCTTGACACGAATCTCGACATGGCGCGAGCGGCCGATGGTGTCGACCCAGAAGGGGTATTCGATCCGATCCGCCAGCTCACGGGTGAGGGTGCGGTCGAGCAAATCGAAGAACGGCTTGGGATGGACGGCCGGCAGCTCGCCCTGCGGCAGCACCTGAACCGAAAGTGAGAGGCGCTTGCGCGCCATGTCGATGAGGGCCCGATAATCGTCATCGGCCGTATAATTCTTGTAGAAATCGATGATGGCTGCGATCTCGCCGGCCGTTGCGCTCGACAATCGGCGCGTGACCGCCTCCCAGTGGCGCTCCATGAAGATGAACGCAATGATGGATTCGAGCAGTACGATCGGCGTGATGATGATGATCAGCGCCCGCGCATAAAGGCCCTTGGGCATCCAGCCGGCGATAATTCCGGCCAGCTGTTTGAAGTTGGGCAGTCGGGCCGCCAGTCGGCGGGTCTGATCATAGATTGCGACCATTGCGGAGCCTTGTTGGCCTGTCTTGGCCTTGTTCAACCTCGACTCGAGTCCTCGCCTCGCCCCTCGATGAATGCCAGTTGACACTCGAGACATCGCCGTGCCGCATCAGTCGTCGGTCAGCCCGGGTTCACGCCGAGCTCGGTCCACGAGCTCAGTTCACGAGCTCAGTTCACGAGCTCAGTCCAAACACAAAACATTCAGTCCGAATGCAAAACATAGCCTTTGCCGCGCACGGTCTGCAAATAGACCGGGTTGGAGGGGTCGGTTTCGATTTTCCGCCGCAGCCGGTTGATCTGCACATCAACCGCGCGCTCATTGGCGGCGCCGGCGCCGCCGGCCAGCTCGTGGCGCGGGATGGTCTCGCCCAGTCGCGAGGCGAACTGGCGCAACAGATCGCGCTCGCGCTCGGTCAGCTTGATGGTCATCTCATCGCGCTTGAGCTCGCCGCGGGCGATATGGAACACGAACTCTCCCATGCGGATCTCGCTCGGCGCAGTCTCATCGGCTTTGCGCCGCTGCATGATATTGGCGATCCGCAACAGCAGCTCGCGCGGCTCGAAGGGCTTTGGCAAGTAGTCGTCGACCCCGATCTCGAGGCCAGTGACGCGATCCTCCGGCGCGCCTTGTGCCGTCAGCATGATGATGGGGATGTCGGACCGATTCTTGAGGTCGCTTGCAAAGTCGAGCCCATTCTCCCCCGGCATCATGATATCGAGCGCAACGAGGTCGAAAGCGAGCCCGCGCATGAGCGCGCGAGCCGCCTGCGCATCCTTGGCAGTCGAGGCGCGAAAGCCGTTGGCTCGCAGATAGTGAGCAAGAAGCTCGCGAATGCGCTGGTCGTCATCGACGATGAGCACATGAGGGGCATCGTCGGCAGGCGGTGCCGCGGCTCTGCGTTGGCCCCCTCCGCGGGTGTTTTCCGCAATGCGGTCAGGTCTCGTCACCGGCATCATCCAACCCCAGCGGTTCCCCAAGCGATGACTGCGCGGATCCTCCCAGCAGGACATCGCAGACGTGGGCCCGGTTGTCTTGCTTGATCATATCGAGGAAAAACTGCTGGATTATCTCGGCGCCTTCGGGGCCCGAGGCGCGCAGCGCACGGCTTACGCGGCGCAATTGCGGCTCCGCCAGCTTGGCAAACAGCGCCTGCCCGCGCTCGGTGGCAAACAACAGGCGCTCACGGCGATCATGCTCGCCCGAGCGCTGCTCGATATAGCCCTCGGCAATCAGCTGGCGCAGCACCCGGCCGAGGCTTTGTTTGGTGATCTGCAGGATCTCAAGCAACTCCGCGACCCGCAGGCCGGGACGGCGACAGACGAAGTGCAGCACACGGTGATGCGCGCGGCCGAACCCGAACTCCGCCAGGATGGCGTCGGGATCGGCGATAAAGTCGCGGTAGGCGAAGAACAGGAGCTCGATCAGCAACATTGTTGCCGCCTGCTCGTCCGCCGGCAATGGGGGCCGCCAATGGCGCTTCGCGCCTTGCGGGCCTGCGGCGGGGAATGGTGAAGATATGTCAGCCATATTGACATATTTACAGGTGGTTGCTAGTGCTGCAAGGCCTTCTTGGCGGATGAGAATTCGGCGTATGAGACTTCATTGCATTCGCGGTTTCTACGCGACTTGAGGCGCCGGTGCCGCATGTTCGGGTGGCAAGCCCTGATGTATCCAAGCCCTGATGTATCTTCGACATAATGCCAGGGCTTCAGGCCACCATTGAGCAGAGCCGGGCTGCGGGGCGTTGCCGAAGTCTGGGGCAAAAACAAGCTTTTGAGCAATCCCGAGGACATTGGGACAATACAAAGTCTGGGGACCACAATACAAAGTCTGGGGACTTTGGGACAAAACAAGGCCTGGGACAGAACCGCATTTGGTCGGTTATCTTGGTCGGGGCGATGACGCGAGAGCTGTGCGCCAAGCCACAGTGTTTTCGATCTATTGGCACATTGGGACAGGGCCATGGCGGGAGCACCTTATGACAGTCGCGACGGCGTCATCTGGATGGACGGCGCCCTGGTGGAATGGCGCGAGGCGCGGCTCCATGTCCTGAGCCACGGCCTCCACTACGCCTCGAGCGTCTTTGAAGGCGAGCGCGCCTATGGCGGTGCCATTTTCAAGCTCGACGAGCACAGCGAGCGGCTTCACGAATCGGCCCGTATCCTCGACTTCGAGATCCCCTATAGCGTCGCCGAGATTTCGGCCGCTTGCCGCGAGGTGATGGCCGCCAATGGTTTGCGCGACTGTTATGTCCGCCCCGTCGCCTGGCGCGGCAGCGGGCAGATGGGTGTCTCGGCGCAGACGGCAGGCGTTCATGTCGCCATCGCCGCCTGGGAGTGGGGCTCCTATTTCGATGAGGCCGAGCGCATGAAGGGTATTCGCCTGGCGATTGCCGACTATCGGCGGCCCGACCCGGCCACCATTCCCGCCAAGGCCAAGGCGGCGGGGCTCTACATGATCTGCACCCTCGAGAAGCACAAGGCCGAGGCCAAGGGCTATGCCGATGCGTTGATGCTCGACTGGCGGGGCCGGGTGGCCGAGTGCACCGGCGCCAATGTGTTCTTCGTCCGCGACGGCGTGCTCCATACGCCGACACCCGATTGCTTTCTCGACGGCATCACACGCCGGACGGTGATCGAGCTTGCCGGGCGGCGCGGGCTCAGGGTGGAAGAGCGGGCGATTATGCCCGAGGAGTTGGCGAGCTTTTCCGAGTGTTTCATCACCGGGACGGCGGCCGAGGTGACGCCGGTGGCCGAAATCGGGCCGCACAGCTTTACGCCCGGTGAGATCACCAGGACGCTCCTTGACGACTACATGGCCGAGGTCCAGCCCAAGGTGGCCGCGGCCGAGTAATACCACCGAGCCAAACAATCAAGCCGCAGCCACTCATCGCAAATCGCAAAACCCACTCGTCATCAAGCCAGTTGCGGGGCCTGAGCGCCACCCGCCCGCCTCCTCACCCTTGCCCGCCGCTCTCCACTATGCGTCATGCCTGTCCTCGGGCGTGACCCGGGGGAGCAGACCCGGGCATCCAGAGCAACAGACCACAATCGTTGCGACCCTTGGCCCTCGATCGCCGGGTCATGCCTGTGCCCGCGAAGGTGACTAGCTGGCGATGACGTTGAAGGTGGGCGGCGGAGCGCACACGCCACTCGAGAAGCAGGATTGATTCTACTCTCACCACAACAGGCTCAAATCATTGCCTGACGGCTCAATGGCCCGCGGGCCTGCAGCCTCCGTGCGACCACGGCTCGCGCAGCTCAGGTGGCCGCAAACGGGCGCGGCGGGCCGCTGCCCGCATGCATGCACCCGACTACTCGTAGGCGTCGCGAACGAGGCGGTCGAGCAGCCGCACCCCAAAGCCCGAGCCCCAGCTCCGATTGATGGCGTTGCGCTTTGAGGCCATGGCAGTGCCGGCGATGTCGATATGCGCCCAGGGCGTCTTGTCATCGACAAAGCGCTTGAGGAACTGAGCCGCCGTGATCGCGCCGCCCCAACGCGAGCCGATGTTGCGCATGTCGGCGAACTGCGACCTCAGCTGCTTGTCATAAGCCGCGCCAAGCGGCATGCGCCAGACGCGCTCACCCGTTGCGCGGCCGGCCGCCTCGATGCGCGCCGCAAGCCGATCGTCATTGGCAAACAGCCCGGCATACTCTTGGCCGAGCGCGACCATGATGGCGCCCGTCAGGGTGGCGAGATCGATGACCGCTTTCGGCTTGTGATACGTCTGCACATAATGGAGAAGATCGGCGAGCACCAGCCGGCCCTCGGCATCGGTGTTGAGCACCTCGATGGTCTGGCCCGACATGGAGGTGACAATATCGCCGGGGCGGGTGGCCTTGGCACTCGGCATGTTTTCGACGAGCCCCACGATGCCGACGGCATTCACCTTCGCCTTACGGCGGGCAAGGGTGTGCATGGTGCCGATGACGGCGGCCGCACCGCCCATGTCGCCCTTCATGTCCTCCATGCCCTTCGCCGGCTTGAGCGAAATGCCACCGGTATCGAACACCACGCCCTTGCCGACAAAGGCAATCGGTTTGGCGCGTGGCGAGGGCGCGCCCTGCCAGCGCATGACCGCAACCCGCGGCGGGCGGGCGCTGCCTTGGCCCACGGCCAAAAGCGCGCCCATCTTCTCGGCCTCAAGACGCGTCTCGTCGAGAATATCAACCTCCACGCCAAGTTTGCCGAGTGCCTCGGCTCTCTCGGCAAATTCGACGGGCCCCAGATTGTTGGCGGGCTCGTTGACGAGGTCACGGGCGAGAAACACCCCTTCGGCAATGGCGCGGGATGCCTTGAAGGCGCGCTCGGCCGCCTTGGGGCTCTTGCACGCAACAACGAGGTGCCGCGTCTTGGGCGCTTTTCGCCTCTTGCCCTTGTTGCCACTTGCCTTGTTACCCGTTGCATCGCCACCCGAGTCGGTCTTGTATTTCTTGAAGGCATAGCTCCGCAGCAGCATGCCGAGGGCGATGTCGGCGACATTGCGCCCGTCGAGAGTCTTTTTGGGCAATTCCAGGACGGCCGTGGCCGCGTCGAGCTCGGCCTTCTCAACAGCGCCGTAGATTTGCCCACCCAGCAGCAGCCAGCCATCATCGGCACCCGCGCTCGAGCCCGTCCCCGGGTTGCCGGCACCGACAACGATCACCCGCTCGAGGCCAAGTCCCGAAGGCGCCAGCACCTCGAGCGTGCTCTCTTGCCGGCCCTCAAATCCGGCCGCCTTGGCCGCCCGGCGCAAGTTGCCGCCCGACTTGCGATCGAGGCGCCCGGCAATCGCGCCGAACTTGAGCTTGTCTGCGGCCAACAAGATGGCCGATCCCCCAGTAGGGGCCTCTAGGTCGCTGAATTCGATTTCGAGTTGAGTCGATGACAAGGACAACGAAGACGACATGGGCTCTGGGTACTCTGTACTGAATACTGGGCTTGGTATGATCGCGTTCTCCGCGACTGGGCTGGGAAACTGGGCCGGGAACGAGCGGCTGTGCTCGAGATCGGTTCTGGCATGAGCCCCCGGCCAAAAGCGGCTTTATGGCCCCAACGCTTGTTCACGGTCCCGACGCTTGTCTCAAGACCTCGGCGCAAGGGGCAAAGCCATGCAACCATCTCTTGTGTCTCGCAAACTCGCCCCGCAAATGCCCGGTTGCGAGCCGACAGCGAGGCGGCCAGCGACATTCAGCCTAACGCAACCTTGTAAACCGCAAGTTACGAGAATCAAAGCTCAATCTCTGATCGAATTTCAGACACTTTCCTGTGCCAAACGATATCGGACGGGCACCCTGGCAAAATGGCCGTGATGGCGCTTGGCATTGGCCGTTCGGGGATCACCATTTGCATGGGGGTCATCAATCCCATTGTGATCACCAATTTCATGGCTCTGCAGAGCTATTGCAAAAGGTGGGCCGTCGAACGCCGATCGCCGATCCGGGGGCTGGTGGATCACCCCGCTGTCGAGCCGCTCGCATGGCAGATGGAAGACAGCGAACCGGGGGCTGGTGGATCACCCTCTCAGATGCGCGCGGTGATGGTGATAACGCATGCGCGCAGTGACGGTGATGACGCACGGGCGCAGTGAGCGGGCGCAGTGAGGAGCCGGGGGAGCACGGGGGAGCAGGTGACCGCCGGTGGTCCACCAAAAAAGGGGCGCGGGCTCTTGGCAAGGGCAAGACCGCGAGGGGCATGGATCTCTACGGCAAATATCTGTTTCGCCAGGCCGTGGGCGTTTCGTTCCTCATACTGCTCGCCCTCACGGCCATCGTCTGGATTGCGACCGCACTCAAGCGGCTCGAGATCCTGACATCAAAAGGCCAGACCTCCTGGACGTTTCTCAAGATCACACTTCTGGCGCTGCCCGACCTCATTGTGATTGTGGCGCCGGTGGCACTGCTCATCACCACCATCTACGTGCTTGCGCGCGCGAGCAGTGACAGCGAGCTCATCGTCATGACCGCCTCGGGCGCCACGATCTGGCGCATCGCCTGGCCCTTCATTGCGCTGGCCCTCATCACAATGATGCTCATTGCCGTCGCCAACTTTTATGTCCGGCCGTGGAGTGTGCGCACACTGACGAGCCTCATTGCCCAGGTGCGTGCCGACCTGATCTCGCAAGTCTTGCAGCCGGGCCAGTTCTCAAGCCCCGAGCAGGGGCTCACATTCCACATACGAGAGCGGGCCTTCGATGGCCGGGTGCTCGGGCTTTTCGTTCACGACGAGCGTGATGACAAGGTGTGGTCGTCCTACCTCGCCGAGAGCGGGCGCATCGTCAAGCAGGACGGCCAAACCTATCTTGTGATGGAAAACGGCCATATCATTCGCCGGGTCAAGGGCAAGGATGGCGCCACCATCATCTCGTTCGAGCAAAACATTGTCGACCTTGCCGAGTTCGGGGCCAAGGCCAGCGCACGACCGGTCCTTAAACCGCGCGCACGCTATCTGAGCGAGCTGCTCAATCCAGACCCCAACGATCCCTACTATCGCTATCGGCCGGGCAAGTTCCGGGCCGAGCTCCATGATCGTTTCGCCAATCCCCTCTATCCATTGGTCTTCGTTCTTGTCGCCGTGGCGGTCCTCGGGCGGGCGCGCACCAACCGCGAGAGCCGGGCCGGTGCGATCGCGCTCGCCTTCACTTTGGCCGCACTGGCCCGCCTGCTGGGCATCGGCGCCTACAACCTCTCGGTGCTGAGGCCCTGGGCGGTCGCACTCGTCTATGGTGTGCCGCTTGCCGCAATCGCAATCGCCTTCTTCGCCACCGCGCGCGCCATGCGACCGCGCAAACCATCGAGGATTGCAAGCGCGATGGCGGACCAGGGCGCGCGGCTCATCAATCGACTCGCCGCACTCCTTGCGTTTGCAAGCGGCTTGCAACAGCGCAAAGGAGCGGCCCGATGATCAACACCCGCATCCTGGCCCGCTACATCGCTCGCAAGTTTGCGCTCTCGATCGCCGCAGCCTTTCTGGTCTGTGTGGTTCTGATATTCTTGGTCGATTTTCTCGAGATCCTACGCCAGGCAGGCAAGTATGGCAACGAGTCGATCTGGTTCGTCGTGCTGCTCACGCTGCTCAGACTGCCCGCCTTTGCCGAGATCGCGCTCGTCTTTGCGGTGCTGTTTGGCACCATCGTGGCCCTGCTCAGGCTGTCGCGCACATCCGAGCTCACGGTCATGCGCGCAGCGGGCATGTCGGTCTGGCAATTCCTTGCCCCCGGTCTCATGGTGGCGCTCGCACTGGGCCTCTTTGCGGTGACCGTCTACAATCCGCTCGCGGCCGCCGCACGGGCCAAGTCCGAACAGCTCTATACCCAGATCTTCAAACGCTCGCGATCGCTGCTCAAGACCAAGGCCGGCGCCTGGTTGCGCCAGGACAGCGTCGATGGCCAATGGATCCTGAACGCCCGCAGCACCGCCCAGCAGGGCCTGACGCTCGGCGGCCTCATGGCCCTGCAATACGACACGAGCCACCATTTCGTCGAGCGCATCGATGCCCGCACGGCCACCCTCAGGGATGGCTACTGGCAGCTGAGCGATGCCTGGGTCTCACGGCCCGGGGCACGCGCGCAGTTCTACAAGAGCTATCTGATCGCCACCCACCTCACCAAGGAGCAGGTCATCAATGCCCTCGGCACGGTGACATCGATCTCATTCTGGCGGCTGCCAAAGCATATCGAGCGCATTGAGAGGGCCGGCCTCTCGGCAAAGCGCTTTCGGGTGCAGTATCAAAAGCTTCTCGCCCAGCCGCTGATGCTCGCCGTCATGGTGCTTTTGGGCTCGACTGTGTCATTGCGGGCATTCCGCTTCGGCCGCATTCAGGCTATGGTGATGGTGGGACTGGTGGCCGGTTTCGGATACTTCATCCTGGTCGAACTGTCGCGCCAGCTGGGCGTGTCCGGGATCACACCGCCGGTCGTTGCTGCGTGGGTACCCGTGGCGATGGGCTGTTTCATGTCCTTGACCGCGCTTCTCTATCAAGAGGACGGCTAGTGACACGAGACGTCGACATTGAGCGGAGCCCGGCGCACCTTGTGTGCGTCCGGACTTTGGCGGCCGCGCAGGCACTTGCGCGCCTCCGGGCGTTCGTGCGCGCCCGCGCCAAAGCTTGCGCTCCGGCCTTGACATTGTTGGCCGTCGGTCCTGCGCTTGCTCTCGCCGCCTTGCTCGCAGCCGCCGCAAACACGCAACCGGCCCACGCCCAGTCGCAATCGCCCTCCATCCTCGGCCAGGAGCTGCCCATCGACCGCACCAAGCCGATGCTCCTGCAGGCGGACGAGCTCATCTACGACAACCGCCGCAATCGCGTGATCGCGCGCGGCAATGTCGAGATCTACTACAACAACTACACGCTGCTTGCCGACAGCGTCATCTATGACCAGTCCGCCAATACGCTCGAGGCCCAGGGCAATGTCCGCATCAAGCAGCCCGACGGCGCCATCGTCAATGCCGAGCGCATTACACTCACTGACGACTTTCGCGACGGCTTCATCGGCTCGTTGCGCATCGTCTCGAAAGAGGATGTGCGCATTGCAGCGGCGCTGGCGACACGCAAGGACGGCGAGACCACGATTTTCGAGCGCGCCGTCTTCACGCCCTGCAAGCCCTGCCGCAAGCACCCCGAACGGGCCCCCATCTGGCAGATCAAGGCGGCCAAGATCATTCACAAGCGCAGCGAGGGCAACATTTACTACGAGAACGCCACGCTCGAGTTTTTCGGTGTGCCAGTGGCCTGGGTGCCCTTCTTTTTCCATGCCGACCCCTCGGTCAAACGGCGCTCGGGCCTGCTCATTCCCAAGATCGGCCAGTCCGAGGATTTCGGCACCTGGGTGGAGATCCCCTACTACTGGGAGGTCGCCCCCAACATGGATTTCACCTTCTCGCCCCGATTCATGAGCAAACAGGGGGTGCTCTGGCAGGGCGAATGGCGCCATCGGCTGGCCAACGGCACCTACAAGGTCGAGTTGGCTGGCATCTTTCAGAACGACAGCGATGAGACGGCGCTGCTCGACTCGGGTGTACTTCTCAAGAGCCCCCTTGAGAACACCTGGCGCGGCAGCCTCAAGACCGAGGGGCGGTTCAGCCTCGGCTCGTGGTGGCAGGCGGGCTGGGATGTGACGCTCGAAAGCGACGACACCTTCCGCCGCTTCTATAAGCTCGACAGTGTCTTGCGCACGGACCGCGTCTCTCTCGCCTATCTTGAGGGCATCAACCGGCGCAACTACTTCGGCGCCTACCTCTATCATTTCGGCGGCCTTTTGGCGGATGACACCTCGAACGCCGAATCGCGCGCTCATCCGGTCGTCGATTATGATTACATCATCGGTGACCGCATCCTCGGTGGCGAGCTCAGCCTCAATGCCAATGTCACGAGCTTGAGCCGCGACGATGGCGCCGACAGCACCAAGCTCATTGCCGCCGTCAAGTGGCGCCGCCAGTTGATCGATGACTGGGGCCAGGTCTTCACGCCCTTTGCCGAGGTGCGGGGCGACGTCTATAAGGTCTCCAATCACATCGACCCCGCGACCGGTCTCACGAGCGAGAAGGACACCATCGTGCGCGGGATGGCAACAGCGGGGTTCGAGTACAGCTACCCCTTCGTCACCCACACCGAAAGCGCAAGCCATGTCATCGAGCCGGTGGCCCAGGTCATTGCCAGGCCGAGCGGCATCGCCCAGGACGACGTGCCCAACGAGGACGCCAAGAGCCTCGTCTTCGACGATTCGCTGCTGTTCGACATCGACAAGTTCTCGGGCTACGATCGCATCGAGACGGGTGTGCGAGCCAATTACGGCTTGCGCTATACGATGCAGAGCGCTGACGGCGGCTACATTCGCGCCGTCGTGGGCAAGAGCCAACAACTCGCCGGAGACAATCCCTTCGCCCAGGGCACGGGGCTGAGCAAAGGCGGCTCCGACTATGTTCTAGGCCTCTACTACCAACCCATGGGGGCATTGCAGTTTATCGCCCAGAGCCGCTTTGACGCCGATACCTTTGAGCTCAAGCGCCAGGACGTGAGCGCCTCGCTCAGCTATGGTCCGCTTTCAGGCACCGCCAACTATGCCTTCACCAGGAAGGCGCCGATTCTCGGCCTCGGCTCCGACGAGGAGGAGGTTTCACTCAACGGCCAATTGCGTCTTGCCGAAAACTGGTATCTTTTGGGCGGGCTCCACTATGACCTCGCCGACTCCCAGTTGATCACCGACCAGCTCGGCCTCAAGTACTCCGACGAGTGTTTCGTGCTTGCGGTTACCTATAAGGAGTCCCACATTCAGGATCGCGACATCGAGCCCGATCGATCCGTCACGATCCGTTTCGAGTTTAAGCATTTGGGTGGCACGACCTTCGAGACCGATGCCGTCCAACAGTTGATCGCCAGCTCAGACGAAGACAAATCCTAATTCGGGCCGCCGTCTCAAGGCGGACGGGCACCTTGGAGGTAGGCGGTGATCTCCAGGTGGGCGACGGACACCTGGACTCGGAGGGGACACCTCGCGTCGGGTGAGTGCCTCAAGTCGGTGGAGCATCTCAAGTTGGTCGAGCACCTCAAGTTGGTTGGGCATCTCAAGTTGCTGGAGCGTCTCGCCATGCATATGCGCGCAATTGATCCACACCGCCGCACGGCTCGGGCCTGTCGA
>WGBL01000137.1 GCA_015494375.1 Hyphomicrobiales bacterium
CGCCAAGTCCCCGCAACCGCCCGCTAGGCCGAAGAGGTGCCCGCAGCCACCGCCTCGAGCCGCAGGCAAGTCTCGAGAACGAGCGTTCTGCGGTCGAGATTATAGGCCTCGGCGGTCGCTTTTTCGCGCTGGATGATTTCCCACAGCTCGGCCCAGCGCGCAAGCCCGTCGGCGGGGCCGCCACCCGGGGGGCCTATGAGGCGCGCGGCGAGCTCCGCCTCCTCGCCGATGGCGCCCGAGCCGCGGATGGCCTGGCGCACGAGACGCGCAATCAACGAGCCGAGCAGGCTGAAGAAGAGCTCGAAGTGGGGCTCGCCGGCCGGCCCCTCGGCACGATCGGCGAGCCTGAGCACGAGCGCTCGGTCGAGTGCAGGCAGGCTGGCAACGAGCGCCAGCAGATCGCGATAGCACGCCATGCCATCGTTCTGGCAGAGCGCAAGCAGGCGTCGCACCGAACCGTCGGCGAGCGCAAGCGCATGCTGCCAATCCTCGCCCTCGGGCAACGTGACGCCGGCGGCCTCGGCGGCGGTGTGGGCGGCGCGGGCGAGGACCCCATCATCGAGCGGCGCAAGCGCCAGGAGCCGGCAGCGCGAGCGGATTGTCGGCAGCAGACGCCCCGGCCGCGCACTCACCAACAGAAACAGGCAGCGCTCGGGTGGCTCTTCGAGCGATTTAAGGAGCGCATTGGCGGCGTTGATGTTCATTTCGTCGGCGCGATCGACAATCACCACACGCCAGCCGCCGCCCCCCGCCGTCAAGCCCAGAAAGCCGCGCAGACGGCGAACCTCGTCGACGGGGATGGCTGCCGCGAAGCGCTTGCGCGTCGCGTCATAAGGGCGGCGAATGACCATGAGGCTCGGATGCGAAAGCGCCATCACCTGGCGCGCCGTGGCAGAGTCGGGAGAGATGGCAAGGCTCGCCGCCCTTGTCGCGCCCCTCGCCGGGCTGGCTTCAACCTCGTTATGGCTCGGGTTGGCCCCCGCGCCCCCGGGCGCCCGCGCATCATTTGCTTCGCTCGTTCCTTTTGTTGCGCTCACTTCTTCCGCGTCGTCCGCCCGCTCGTCGCTGCCGGCGAGGACAAAACGGGCGATGCGATAGGCCAGGGTCGCCTTGCCGATGCCTTCGGGCCCTGTGATCAACCAGGCATGGTGCATGGCGCCCTGCAAGAACGCCTGAGCGATGGCCCTTTCGGCGGCCTCGTGGCCATAAAGCGCGCGCGTCTCGCGGGGGTGGGGGAAGCCTTCGAGGCGGTCGGACTCGGGAAGCGCTGTGCCATCCGGGCCCATATTCGCATCCTTCGCATCCAGCCCGGCGTGGTGCTCCGCGGCCCGCGTTCTCGTTTTCGTCTTGCGCAAATTTGTCCTGCTCAAGGTGCGAGCACCTCCGAGACCAGCCGCCAGACCTCCTCGGCCACCTCGTCCTCGCTGCGGCCGGCATCGACGACGCGGCAGCGCCCCGGGTCCTCGGCGGCGATCTTGAGGAATTCCGCCCGGAGCCGCGCCTGGAATTTGCGCCCCTCGCGCTCGAAGCGATCAAGGGCCAGGGCCCCGCCCCTTTCGTCGGCCGCCTCGCGGGCGCGCTGGCGCCAGCGCGCCTCGGCCAGCTCGGGGTCGAGATCGAGGATGATAGTGAGGTCGGGGCGATGGGGGCCGACGACGATCTCCTCGAGCCGCCGCAGCACGGCATCGTCGATACCGCCGGCCGCACCCTGATAGGCGCGGGTCGAATCGGCAAAGCGGTCCGAGATCACCCAGACGCCCCTTTCGAGTGCCGGCAGGATAGCTGCCGCCAGATGGTCGGCACGGGCGGCATTGAAAACGAGGGCCTCGGCAAGCGGGGTGGCCGCCTCCTGACCATGCTCTAGCAGGAGGGTGCGCAGGCGCTCGGCAAACGGCGCCCCGCCCGGCTCGCGGGTGGCAAGGCATTCGTGGCCCGCCGCGCGCAGGCGCGCAACCAGCCGCCGGGCCTGAGTCGATTTGCCGACCCCGTCGCCGCCCTCGAGCGTTATGAAACGGCCCCGCTCCACAGTTTTTTGGCCACCCTTTGCACTCTATCCGGTCTTGGTTTTGGGCTTCTGACTTCCGGTTTCCGGCTTCGGGCTTCTGGTTTCTGGGTTCTGATTTCAGGCTTCTGGGTCAAAGCTCGAGGCGTCCTGAATGGGCGGCGGCAAGGATCGCCCGGGCGCCGGCCTCATCGAGCGGGGACGGGATTGCTCGCAGCCGTCGGGTCCTCGACCGCCATGGCGGCCATCTCCTCGGTGCGGTCGTCGTCGACGCCGAGCTCGGCAAGGGTGTGGGGCACGCCGATCTCCTCGCGAAGCGCAAGAACCCAGCCGAGAAAACCATCGAAGCTCGCCTCCTCAAGCCCCAGCCAGGCGGCAAGGCGGCCGATCTTGTCGGCAATCGCCGACCGATTGTAGGCGAGCACATAGGGCATGAAGACGCCGTTGGTCATGCCGTGATGGGTGTCATAGAGGGCGCCCACCGGGTGGGACAGCGAATGGATGGCGCCGAGGCCCTTCTGGAAGGCGACCGCACCCATCATGGCGGCTGCGAGCATCTGGCTGCGCGCGGCAAGGTCTTGCGGCTCGGCGACCGCCTGCGTGAGGCTGCCGGCGATAAGCCGCATCCCTTCAACGGCGATGCCTTCCGACATGGGATGAAAACTCGGCGCGCAATAGGCCTCGAGGCAATGGGCGAGCGCGTCCATACCGGTGCCGGCGGTGAGCACAGCCGGCAGGCCCACGGTCAGCTCCGGATCCGCAATCACCACACGCGGCATCATGAGGGGATGGAATATGATCTTCTTGGTGTGCGTCTCCTCGTTGGTGACGACGCCGGCGCGGCCCACCTCCGAGCCGGTGCCCGCCGTCGTCGGCACCGCGACGATCGGTGCAATGCCCTCCTCGCGAGCGCGCGTCCACCAGTCGCCGATATCCTCGAAATCCCAGATAGGGCGGGTCTGCGCCTGCATGAACGCAATGAGCTTGCCGACATCGAGCGCCGAGCCGCCGCCGAGGGCGACGACGCCATCGTGGCCGCCGTCGCGAAAGGCGGCAATGCCCGCATCTATGTTGCCGGCAACGGGGTTGGGCTTGAGATCGCTGAAAAGCGCGACGCCGAGGCCCGCCTTGCGAAGTTGCGCCAGGGCGTCATCGACCATCGAGCTCTTCGCAAGCCCCGGGTCGGTGACGAACAAGGGCCGCGCGATACCGGCCGCCGCACAAGCCTCGACCAGCTCCCCAATCCGCCCGGCACCGAAACGAATGCTCGTCGGATAGGACCAGTCCGCCCATAGGCTCATCTCTGTGATCCTTTTCCTTCTTCTGCGGGTATCACTCAAAGCGTTTTGCGAAAGTGAAACGATTTGGGCCGCGTGAGCGCCTCGTAGCCGATGCGCGAGAGGGTCGCCCCCATGCCCGAATCCTTGACCCCCGTCCAGGCGAGGAGGGGATCGAGATAGTCGCAACGATTCATGAACACGGTGCCTGTCTCGAGCGCACCGGCGATCCGCTCGGCGGCTTCCTCGTCCGAGGTCCATACCGAGGCCGTAAGGCCATAGCGCGAATCGTTCATGAGGCGGATCGCCTCCCTCTCGCCGTCGATCGCCATGATGCCAACCACGGGCCCGAATGTCTCCTCGGTCATGATGGTCATGTCGTGGTCGACGTCGGTTAGGACCTCGGGCGCGAGATAGGCGGTGCCCGGCGCGTCGCGGCGAAAGAGCTGTCGCTCGACATGGGCCCTCGCCCCTTTTGCGATGGCCGCCCCGATCTCGCTGCGGACCTTGTCGGCCGCGCGGGCGGTTGCCATGGGCCCGAGCGTCGTTTCGGCTTTCAGTGGATCATCGAGCACATATTTGTTGGTGAGATCGACGAATGCCTCGAGAAAGTCCTCATAGATGCGCTTCTCGACATAGATGCGCTCGATCCCGCAACAGGACTGGCCGGAATTGAAGTAGGCGCCATCGACAAGGTTCTCGACCGTCGGTCCAAGGTCGGCGTCGGCCCGGACGTAGGCGGGATCCTTGCCGCCGAGCTCGAGGCCGACCCCGACAAAGCCCTGGGCTGCGGTCTGCGCGATGCTGCGTCCCGCCTCCACCGAGCCAGTGAAGTTGACCCGATCGACAGCACCGCTCGAGAGCAGGCGCGCCACCTGGTCGTGAGCGAGCACGAGATTGCGGAAGAGTCCGGCCGGAAGCCCCGCACGATCAAAGGCCGCCTGAAAGCGCTCGCCGACAAGAAGCGTCTGCGAGGCGTGCTTGAGGATCACGGCATTGCCCGCCATCAGCGCCGGGATCACCGAGTTGACGGCGGTGAGATAAGGATAGTTCCAGGGCGCGATGACAAGCACGAGCCCGAGCGGCGCGCGCTCGATCCGGCGCTTGAAGCCGGGCTTGGGCGGCAGCTCGATTGGTGCCAGGGCCTCCTCGGCAATGGCGATCATTGCGCGGGCGCGCTCCTCGAAACCGGCCAGCTCGCCACCCCCATAGCGCACCGGGCGCCCCATCTGCCAGGCAAGCTCGATGATAATGTCGTCGCGCATTTCGAGCATTTCGGCAACCGCCTTGGCGCACACCTCGGCCCGCTCGGCGATGGGCGTTTGAGCCCAGTCGCGCTGGGCCGCACGGGCGGCCTCGAGTGCGGCATCGACCTCCGCTTCGCTCGCCCGTGGTCGCTCGGCATAGACCGAGCCATCGACCGGGCTGACGATTTGAACCAACTCCGGCATGTCTTGCCCTCCCCGCCCTCGTTTCTCGTTCGTTGCCGGTTCCTCCCAAGCGCGCCTGCCGTTGTCGAGGCCGTCAGTAGCGCTCGAAGCCGCGTTTGAGCTCCCAATCGGTCACCCTTCGGTCGTACTCGAACTGCTCCCAACGGGCGGTATGGACATAGTGGTCGACCACCGCATCGCCGAACGCGGCGCGCAGCATCTGCGATTTGTCCATGAGCTCGGTGGCCTCGCGCAGCGTCTTGGGCACTTCGCGCACGTCCTTGCGGGCATAGGCGTCGCCCACAACGGGCGCCTCGAGCTCGAGCCCCTGCTCGATTCCCGAGAGCCCCGCCGCAATGAGGGCAGCAAACGCGAGATGGGGATTGAGGTCGGCGCCACCGATGCGGCACTCGACCCGGATCGCCCGGGTGCCTGCGCCGCAGAGGCGAAAGCCGGCGGTGCGGTTGTCGAGACTCCAGACGGCGTTGGTGGGGGCGAAGGTGCCCGCCTGAAAGCGCTTGTAAGAGTTTATGTAGGGCGCAAGAAACCAGGTGATCTCGCGCGCGTGGGCCAGCTGGCCGGCCATGAATTGGCGCATAAGCGGTGACATGCCATGCTCGGCGCCGACGTCGAAAAAGAGCGGCGTCCGGCCCTCGCGGTCCCAGAGCGAGGTATGAATGTGACATGAGTTGCCGGCCAGATCATAGCGCCACTTGGCCATGAAGGTGACGGCGTGACCAAGCCCCTGGGCGATCTCCTTGATGCCGTTTTTCAGAATCGCGTGGTTGTCGGCCATCGTCAGCGCGTCCGCATAGCGGACGTTGATCTCCTCCTGGCCGGGGCCCCATTCGCCCTTCGAGTTCTCGACCGGAATGGCCGCGCCCTCGAGCCCCTTGCGGATGGCGCGCATTATGGGCTCTTCTTTCGAGGTCTGCTGAATGTGATAGTCCTCGATGTAGTAGCCAGCCGTCCGCAAGTCCCGGTAGCCCTTCTCGAAGGCCGAGCGATAGCTTTCTTCGAACAGATAGAACTCGAGCTCGGAAGCGAGATAGGCGCGGTAGCCCTTGCTCTCGAGGCGGGCTATCTGTCGCTTGAGGATGGCGCGGGGGCTGTGGGGCACGTCCTCGTGGGTGTGGTGGTCCTGGACGTCGGCGAGCACAAGGGCGGTGCCCTCGAGCCAGGGGATGCGGCGCAAGGTCGCGAGATCGGGCTTCATCGTGAAGTCGCCATAGCCCTTCTCCCAGCTCGCCGCCGCATAGCCCGGCACGGGCTCCATGTCGATATCGTTGGCAAGGAGATAGTCGCAGCCATGGGTCTCCTCGTGGGCGCCATCGAGGAAGTATTCCGCCTGAAACCGCTTGCCGACGAGCCGGCCCTGCATGTCGACAATGCAAAGCAGAACGGTGTCGATCTCTCCTTCTGCGACCGCCTGGCGCAATTCATCCAATGTCAGCCTGCCCGCCATGACGCATGAAACCTCCTGTCAACAGACAATTGTTGCCTACATATGCCCTAAGGTTTTGAGGCTTGTCCCCGGGGAGATGAACCCCCGGAGACGCTGGCACCATTCAGTAGCGGTAAGGCGGCCCCGCCTTTTGCATGGTCTCGTTGTACTTGCGGAAGATCTCGACGACCTTTTTCGTTCGCGGGCTCTTGGCCGCGATTTCGTCCCAGAATTTCTGGGCCTCCGCCTCGACCTTGGCCCATTCGTCGGCTGGAATGGTCGTAAGCTTGAGCTTCTTGCCATTGACGCGAAGCTTGGCTTCGCCCGCCCAATACCAGTAGAGGCGATGGTAGTGTGAGCTGTCCATGCAAACCTTGAACAGCGTTTTCAGGTGATCGGGCAGCTCATTCCAGCGCTCGCTGTTGGCGAAGTAAGAGCCGATCCAGGCGCCGGAGATGTTGTTGGTGAGGAAGTAGTCGGTCACGTCCGCCCAACCGACGGTGTAGTCCTCGGTGATGCCCGACCAGGCAATGCCGTCGAGCTCACCCGTCTGCACCGCCACCTCGACATCCTCCCATGGCAGTGTCACCGGCACGACTCCGAAGCGTTTCAAGAACTTGCCGGCTGTCGGGAATGTGAAGACCCTGAGGCCCTTGAGGTCCTCGAGGCTGCGGATCGGCTTCTTGGTGTTGAAGTGGCACGGATCCCAGGCGCCGGCCGAAAGCCACGTCACACCCTCGACCTCGCCATAGGCCTCTTGCCATATCTTGTCGAGGCCCCACTCATGAAAGAGCGCGGGCACGTCGAGCGAGTACCTGAGCGCGAAGGGGAAATAGCCGCCAAAGACCGAGACGTCGACGGGGGCATTGATCGAATCGTCGTCGCTCTGGACGGCGTCGATCGTGCCCTTCTGCATGGCGCGGAAGAGCTCGCCCGTAGGCACCAACTGGTCGGCGGTAAAGAGCTCGATCACCATCTCGCCGTTGGCGATCTTGTTGAATTTCTCGATCGAAGGCTTGATGACGTTCTCGGCGAGCGCCGGGCCGGCGTAGGTCTGCAAGCGCCAGCGAATGGTCTTGTTCTGGCCGTGGACGTAAGGCGCTCCCAGTGCCGTTGCGCCGGCCGCTGCGATCGAGGCGGCGCCCGCCTGTTTGAGGAATGCGCGCCTTGAGCCGCGCACCTTCCGCGCCCTCAGTGCCTTTTGTGTCTTCTTGGTCATTTGTCATCCTCCCATGGCTCTGGTTTTTTGGCCCGCCGTCTCGGCGGCCTTTGGAAAAACTCGTCTCGTACTTGGGACCTCACGATATTCGCCGCGTCTCCTGCTCCCCGTTTCATCGGCTTGCGGGCGCGCTCGGCCGCGGCTCACTGTGCGTCTTCCACTCACCTCCCGTAGAAGTACTTGGGCAGCCAAAGGGCGATTTCGGGAAACACCGTCACCAGCGCGAGGCCCAGGATCATCACGCCGACGAAGGGAAAGATCGAACGGTAGATATCGCCAAGTGTGATCTCGGGCGGCGCCATGGCGCGCATCAGGAAGAGGTTGTAGCCAAACGGCGGGGTCATGTAGGCGATCTGACAGGTGATGGTGTAAAGCACACCGTACCAGATGAGGTCGAACCCGAGCGCCTTCACAAGCGGCACATAGAGCGGCGCGACGATGACGAGCATTGCGGTATCGTCGAGGAACATCCCCATCAGCAGATACGAAAGCTGCATCATGATGAGGATCTCCCAGGGCCCGAGCCCGAGCTGCTTGATGAAGAACGACTCAATCGCCTTCACCGCCCCGAGGCCGTCGAAGACAGCACCGAAGGCGAGCGCAGCCAGAATGATCCACATAAACATGCACGAGACGCCGAGCGTCTTGTGAATGGTCTGGTGAAGCACCCTCCAGGTCAGCCGCCCCTTGACGGCCGCCGCGATAACCGATGCCACCGCGCCGACGGCCGAGCTCTCAACGAGCGAGGTGACGCCCATGAGAAAGAGCCCCGTCATGGAGAAGAAAATAAAGATCGGCAAGAGTCCGGCGCGCAACAGCTTGAGTTTTTCGCGCAAGGGGATGTCGCGCTCTTCAGGCGGTAGCGCCGGGCCGAGATGGGGCTGGAGATAGCAGCGGACCACGATGTAGATGACAAAGAGCGCCGCCATCATGAGGCCCGGGAAGACGCCTGCAAGCCAGAGCTGGCCGATGGGCTGGCGCGCGATCATGCCATAGAGCACCAGCACCACGCTCGGCGGCACCAGGATGCCGAGCGAGGAGCCCGCCTGTATGACCCCCGTCACCATGATCTTGTCGTAGCCGCGCCGCAAGAGCTCGGGAAGCGCAATTGTTGCGCCGATCGCCATGCCGGCGACACTCAGCCCGTTCATGGCCGAAATCGCCACCATGAGGCCAATGGTCCCCACGGCAAGCCCGCCCCTGAGCGGCCCAGACCAGACATGGAACATGCGGTAAAGATCGTCGGCAATCCGCGATTCCGAGAGCATGTAGCCCATGAAGACGAACATCGGCAGCGTCAGAAGCGGATACCACTTCATGAGCTTCATCGCCGCCGAGAAGCCGAGTTCGGCCCCGCCGTCTCCCCAGAGCAGGAGCGAGGCCGTCACCGCAACGAAGCCGATGGCGCCATAGATGCGCTGCCCGGTGAGCAAGAGCAGCATCATCGAGCTGAACATCAATATGGCAATGGCCTCGTAGCTCATGCGATCGGCTCCCCACGCGCTCTCTTGCCATGTGCACGGCGACCATCGGGGCCGCGCGCGCGGGCGACATCCTTGAAAAAGAGTGCGATCGCCTGAAGCAGGGTGAGCACGATGCCGATCACCATGATGATCTTGATCGGCGCCATATAGGGTGCCCAGGAGGAATAGCTCTGCTCACCATACTTGAGGGCGTATTCGGTGCTCGAAATCCCGCCATAGAGAAGGAGGCAGAGATAGAAGATGAGAAAGAGGTCGGTAAACGCATCGACGCGCGCCTTGGTGCGCTCGGAAAGGCGGCCGTAGAGCAGATCCATGCGGACGTGAGAGTCTGTCTGCAATGTATAACCGCCGCCGAGGAGATAATAGGCGACCATGGCGAACTGCGCCATCTCGAGGGTCCAGATGGGCGGGGTGAAGAATTGCTTCGATATGGAGGAGTAAAACAGGATGGCGAGCATGGCGAAGATCAGATACATCGCCAGATGTCCCACCGCCTTGTTCACGGCATCGACAGTGCGCACATAAGCTCTGATCGGCCGTGGCATCGTCTCCATCAGCTCCGGCTCTCTCATGATCGTCATCCGGTCTTCAGCTGCCCTCTGTGGCTGTTCTCTGCGGCGCAATCTGAACTGCCCTCTGCGGTGCAATCTGCTCTCTGTGGCCCCAAACACCTCTGCGGCCCAAACGCCCCTCTCCGGCCCAAGCGGCTCTCCGCGGCTCAGCCTTGGGCGGCCCTCAAGCCCCCGTCATGATGCGGCGCCGGCACCGAGTTTGCCAAGCGCGGGGGCAAGGGCATCCGCGAGACGTTCCCCCCATCGCTCGCACGCATGCTCGCTCGCGAGCAGATCGTTGCGAATCTCGACCATCAGGCTTGCGATCCCGCGCGCCTCGCCATGGCGCGAGATCGTATAGAGCACGCCGTCCCCGCGTGCGTACGGAACATTGCAACCGACAATGAGGCTCGCCTCGCCGGAGAGTGCGGCCTCGACGGGAGCGAGCAGGCGCCGGTCGCGATCTTGAATGAGCCCGACATGCCACGGCCGCTCGCGCCCGCCCAGCGTCGGTGTGAACGAGTGGACCGTAATGAGCGCCGTTGGCTGCGAGGCTTTGCAGCGCGCCTCGATGATCTCTTCGATCGTTGCATGAAAGGGATGATGGATTTCGTCAATCCGTCGCTGGCGGGCGCTCTCGCTGAGCCTGGCGTTGCCGGGAATGGGGATGCCTGCGCTCACCTCCGGTATGAGGTCGGGCGCCTCGAGGGCGCGATTGCAATCGATAACCAGCCGAGAGATGCCCGCGTAGACAAGCGGGCATTGCAGGCGATCGCGAAGGGCCTTGGCCACGGCGAGGGCTCCGGGATCCCAGCCGATATGACTGGCAATCACGTCGCGCCCGAGCCCGAGGTTCTCGTAGGCCTTGGGGATTGCGCACGAGGCGTGCTCGCAGACGATGAGGGCCCTATCGCCCAGGGGATCGCCGACGACGACAGCCGGTTGGCACTTCGGATCCATCCCCGTTCCTCCACCCCTTGGCACGACGCCATCGGCCACAACGCTCGGCGAACGATGCTCAGCGCCGGCCCGCCGCTCCATGATGTAGCAGAAATTACAATGCAGCGCTTCTCTGTAGCGAGTATTGCAAAGACGGAGCGACAAATGCAATTGGAAATTCGCCCCGTGACGGGTTAGCCTGAGCCCTTGTAGTGAGGCGTTTGGTGAGGCGTTTCGCGTTGCATCCTTGTAGAGAGAGTGGGGCGGGCGCGGACAGGGGCGGGCACGGACAGGGGGCACGCGCATGGGAGGGGTGGCTTGCTGAACGACGAGCTTTCAGTTGCCGAGCGACTGCGCGAGAAGATGGCGCAATTCACCGCCAGTGAGCAAAAGGCCGCGCGGGTGCTCTTGACTAACTATCCACTGGTGGGCCTTGAGACGGCAAGCGAGTTTGCGCGGCTCGCCGGGGTCAGCGCACCCTCTGTGCTGCGCTTTGTCGCCAAGCTCGGATTTGAGAGCTATCTGGACTTCCAGCGCCAGATCCGCCGCGAGATCAACGCCCAGATCAAGCCGCCCCTCGAGAAAGCCAAACATGAGCAGGCCAAGGCCGGCTCGTTTGCATTTCTCGAACAGTTTGCCGAGACGGTGTGCCACAATATAGAGGCGTCGGTCCGGCACATTCCGCCCGGCGAGTTCGAGGCCGTTGCCACGCTCATGTGTGACCGCGAGCGCAAGCTTTTTCTCGTCGGCGGGCGCTTGAGCGATCCGCTGGCGCATTATGCCGCCGCACACCTGCGGGTGGTCCGGCGCAACGTCTTTCATCTCTCGGGCCAGAATGCGACCTGGCGCGATCAGCTCCTCGAGCTCAAGGCGGGTGATGTGCTGATCGTCTTCGACATCCGCCGCTATCAGGACGACCTTTTGGCGCTCTGCGAGCTGGCGGTGGGCCATGGCGCGGTGGTGGTGCTGCTCACCGACCAGTGGCTTTCGCCCATTGTACGGCTTGCCAAGCACACACTGGCGGCGCGCATTGCCGTGCCGTCGAACTGGGATTCCACGGCGGCGCTGCTCACGCTTGTCGAGGCGCTCGTCGCCTCGGTGACGCGCCGGCTCTGGCGATCGGCCGCGCGGCGGATCGAGACCATTGAGGAGATGCGGGCGCAATCGGGCCACAAAGGGCCTGCGGCGCGGCGCAACTTGACTTGAACGGGGCGCTCGCCTACATCGGGCGGGCGAGCGGGGCCGCCAGGCGATTCCCATCTTGTCGCTTGCCCGGTTGGACCCGCGGCTGGGCTTGTGGTTGGGCCCGTGTCTGGGCTCGTGAGTCACTCAAGCCTTTGGGTGCGTCTCGTTCGGGGGTGTAGCTCAGTTGGTTAGAGCGCTGGCCTGTCACGCCAGAGGCCGCGGGTTCGAGTCCCGTCACTCCCGCCACGCTGCCGCCACACCGCACCGCCGCTGCAGAAGTGCCGCCGCCGCACCACGCCGACACGACACCACGCGGCCGCAATACCTCGCCGCCACCACACCACGTCGCCGTCATAAGAAGACCGCCCGACCACCACCGCCAGAGGGCCGACCGCACTGCTTCACCGCCAGCCTTCCGATCACTGTTCGCACATGCCCTCAGGCGTTGTCCTTGCGGCGGCGAATCTCGCCGAAAACCTCCCAGTCGGGCGCATCCGGCATACTCAGGCGGGCGCGGATTTCCGGGCTGTCGGGGCGCAGGAATGGGTTGGTCGCACATTCCTGGGCAACCGTTGTGGGCAGCGTGGGCTTGCCTTCTGCGCGCAACGCCCGCACCTCCTCGGCGCGCGCCTTAAGCGCCGCGTTCTCGGGCTCAATTGTCAGCGCGAACTCAGCATTCGAAAGGGTGTATTCATGCCCGCAATAGACCTTCGTATCACCGGGCAAGCCCTTGAGCTTTGAAAGCGACTGCCACATGGTCTCGGCCGTGCCCTCGAAAAGCCGCCCACAGCCGAGCGAGAACAGCGTATCGCCGACAAAGGCAAGGCGCGCCTCCTCGAAAAAGTAGCTGACATGGCCCGCTGTGTGGCCCGGCGTCTCATAGACGCGCACATCGTGCCCGGCGAATTCGAACACATCGCCGTCGCCCACGGCCTCGTCAATGCCGGGGATTCGGGCCTCCTCGGGCCGCGGCCCGATGATCTTGCAGCCATGGGCGGCCTTGAGAGCCTCATTGCCGGCGGTGTGGTCGCCATGGTGGTGGGTGGTCAGGATATGGGTGAGCCGCCAGCCCTTTTCTGCAAGGGCGGCCTCGATGGCATTGGCGTCTGGAGCATCGATCGCGGCCGTAAGGCCGGCCTCGGGGGCATGGACGAGAACGGCGAAATTGTCGCTCCGGCAGATGAATTGGTGGACCTCGAGTTGCTCGGCCATGGTGCTGCGTCCTCCTCGCTTTGGGTCCGTCCTTCCAGGGGATGACAGTGCCGGCAGATTAGGCGGCATCTCAAATGCAATCAATTGCCAGCAATGCGAAAACGCCTATGAATGAGGCCAGTGTTCCGTTTGCTCGCACAATGAATGCCTGACAAACCCAGACCAAAGCAACCTCGAGCCAACCGGAATGGCGCAGCCATGCACCCCGACGTCAAAGACCTGATGGCATTCTATGCCTCGCCCCTGGGCGCCATGGTGCGACGCCTCCTCACGCACCGCATCGCCGCGCGCTGGCGCAAGTCCAGCGTGCGGGGCGAGACCGTGCTGGGGCTCGGCTTTGCCACCCCCTATCTCGGGCTCTTTCGCCGCCATGCGGGGCGGCTGGGGGCGTTGATGCCGGCGGGCCAGGGGGTCCTGGCC
>WGBL01000138.1 GCA_015494375.1 Hyphomicrobiales bacterium
TCCGTGTAGGGCAGCGGCAGGAGGTCGTTGAGATAGATATCGTCATGGCTCGACCAGGCGAGATGCTCGGAGAAGAGCCCCGGCTCATAGCGCTCGCAAAGCGCCTTGAGGCGGGCGAGGTGGTCGCGATCGAGTGGTCCGTCGGAGCCGATCGAAAGCCCCACCCCATGAAGCGAAAGGGGGTAGCGCTCGCGGATACGGGCCAGATAGTGATGGGGCGGCCCGCCGGCGCCCATGTAATTCTCGGGGTGCACCTCAAACCAGCCGATGTCGGGCCAGACATCGACGATATCGTTGTAATGCTCGGGCTTGAGCCCAACGCCCGCGCGGGCCGGGATGGCCGCGTCACAGCGCAAAGAGGTGCGATCAGGAGCGCCCTGGTGATCGGGGGAAGCACGGGCACGATCGGCCTGCACAGCGGAGCTCTCAACAGCTGTCATTGCGTGCTCTCCCGCGACATCACCTTACCCAGGGATCGAACGTCCCCGGCTTGAGAAGCTGACGGATGCCCGCGCCGGTGCCGCTCGCCTTGACTCCGGTCGCTCCCGGTCGATGAGAACCATCTCTCGGACCTATCACTCGGACCTATCACTGTCGACCGGTCAACCTTCCTGGCCGGCCGGCGCGGGCCTCCTTCAACGTTTTGGTCGTACCCCTCCCTATCGAAGGGGCTGCCCAATTGAACAGTGCGCCATATCCGCAGGCGCTCAGCTCTTGGGCGGGCGCCCCTCGATCGGCTCGAGCGAGCCCGGACCATAAGGCGTCTCAATCGAGGTGCAGGTGCCCGCCTTCACCATCTTCCAGGCGCCGCCGTCATAGTCGACCTTGGAGGTGCCGGCACACGAGTTGTTGCCCGTTGCCGCGCAGTCGTTCTCGCCCGCCTTGGCGATGCCGTAGCACTTCTCAAACTCCTCCGCCTTGACTGCATCGGCGGCGGCACCCATGCCGATGGCGGCGGCAAAAGCCCCGGCCACGGCCAGGCTGACATTTCTTTTGGTCTTCTTGTCCATTGCTGGTCCTTGTCCTTTCCTGTTGTGCTCCGTCTCGTCCTTAATGAAGTCGCGTTTTTACCCGAGTCACGTACTCATCGGACTCATCGAAAAACGAGACCTGCGGGCCGCGCCCGCACTTTCTCCCCCGCGGCGCGACCGCACCTGCGAAGCGGCATGCACCATATATGCAAACCGAACTGCGCGAGAATATGTCAATCGATGATCTCACATGCATGTGACGGTTTGTGTAGAGTTGCAAGCCATTGCGCCCAAAAAGAGCTTATCCTCGTTGGAGATGACACGGCGCTTTGCCGCATCGGCGAGCGTTGACTTGTCTCTTGCGGCGAAATCTGGCAGGTTCGGCGGATGATAGGTCAGTGTTGCTGACCTTTGTGCGCGCAGCCTGCGCCCTCTCGCCTCCCACGAGGGCGGCAACAAACGATCGCCCGGCGGATTCGCGATCCATGAACTGATCCATGAACCGATCAGGGAAGCGCGGTGGCACCTGGTGTCGTCGCGCCAGGGGCTCGAATGGCGCGCGAACGAAATATTCCGGCCCAACCCTTGACCTGATGACCGAAGGAGTTCCTTGCCAGGTGAGCATGACCTCGCAAAGACCAGAAAAGACGAAAAATGCGGGCGTGCTGGCCACGCCGGCTCGCCAGACGTTTTCTGATGGCTCGTCGCGTGACCCCAGGCGTCGCGGCCTCTACGAACCGACCAAAGAGCACGACGCTTGCGGTGTTGGCTTCATTGTCGACCTCAAGGCGCGCAAGAGCCATGGCATTATCGAGGATGGTCTCAAGATCCTGCTCAATCTCACCCACCGCGGTGCCGTGGGCGCCGATCCGCTGGCGGGCGATGGGGCGGGCATCCTTGTTCAGATCCCCCACGATTTTCTGGCTGCCGAATGCGCGGCCCTTGGCTTCGCGCTGCCCGCGCCCGGCCACTATGCGGTGGGTCAGCTGTTCCTGCCCAAGGACCCCGCACAGAGACAGACATGTGTCGCCATCGTCGAGAAGGCGATTGCCGACGAGGGGCTTGGGCTCATCGGCTGGCGCGACGTGCCCGTCGACAACGCCTGCCTGTCGGCGGCCGTGATCGCGAGCGAGCCGCACCACGCCCAGGTCTTTATCGCCCGGCCCGAGGGGCTCGACGACGACGATGCCTTCGAGCGCAAGATTTATGTCTTGCGCAAGGTGATCTCCAACACCGTGCTCGCCCGCGACAAGGCGCTCGCGGAGGCGTTTTATCCGGTCTCGATGTCCTCGCGCACGATCGTCTACAAGGGCATGTTCCTGAGCCACCAGCTGGGCGCCTATTATGCCGACCTGCGTGACAAGCGGTTTGCGTCGGCGCTGGCGCTTGTGCATCAGCGCTTCTCGACCAACACGTTTCCTTCCTGGAAGCTCGCCCACCCCTATCGCATGGTGGCCCACAACGGCGAGATCAACACTCTGCGGGGCAACGTCAACTGGATGGCGGCGCGCCAGGCGAGCGTGTCCTCGCCGCTCTTCGGCGACGACATCGCCAAGCTCTGGCCCATCTCTTATGAAGGCCAGTCGGACACCGCCTGCTTTGACAATGCGCTCGAGTTCCTTTTCATGGGAGGCTATGAGCTGGCGCACGCCGCCATGATGCTGATCCCCGAGGCCTGGGCGGGCAACCCGCTCATGGATGAGGAGCGGCGCGCCTTCTATGAATACCACGCCGCGCTGATGGAGCCGTGGGACGGCCCGGCGGCGGTGGCCTTCACCGACGGCCGGCAGATCGCGGCCACACTCGATCGCAACGGCCTGCGCCCCGCGCGCTATTGGGTGACCCGCGACGACCGCGTCATCATGGCGTCGGAAGCCGGCGTGCTGCCCATGCCGGAAAGCGAGATCGTGCACAAATGGCGCCTCCAGCCCGGCAAGATGCTGCTCATCGACCTGGCCGAGGGGCGCATTATCTCGGACGATGAGTTGAAGGCGCGGCTGGCCAAGGCGCACCCCTACCGCGAGTGGCTCGAGCGGGGCCAGATACGGGTGCGCGAGTTGCCCGAGGTGCCCCATAGCGCGCCGCGCACCAACGTGAGCCTGCTCGATCGCCAGCAGGCCTTCGGCTACACTCAGGAAAGCCTCAAGTTCCTGATGGCGCCCATGGCCCGCTCGGGCCAGGAGGCGGTGGGCTCCATGGGCACCGACACCCCCATCTCCGCGCTCTCGGACAAGCCCAAGCTGCTCCACACCTATTTCAAGCAGAACTTCGCCCAGGTGACGAACCCGCCGATCGACCCGATCCGGGAAGAGCTTGTCATGTCGCTGGTCTCGTTCATCGGGCCGCGGCCCAACATCCTCGATCTCGAGGGCACCTCGCGGCTCAAGCGCCTCGAGGTGGCGCAGCCGATCCTGACCAACGACAAGCTCGAGCGCATCCGCCAGATCGGCGATATCGCGGAGAACCCCTTCCGCACCGTGACTCTCGACATCACCTATCCCGTGGCGCAAGGGGCCGACGGCATGGAGCCCGCGCTCGACGTGCTTTGCGAGAAGGCGGAGCGCGCGGTCGCTCAAGGCTACAATATCATCATTCTCTCCGATCGCCTGATGGGGCCCGAGCGCGTCGCCATCCCCTCGCTGCTCGCCACCTCGGCCGTCCACCACCATCTCATCCGCAAGGGGCTCCGCACCTCGGTGGGGCTCGTTGTCGAGACGGGCGAGGCCCACGAGGTGCATCAGTTCTGCACCCTTGCGGGCTATGGGGCCGAGGCCATCAACCCCTATCTGGCGTTTGAGACATTGACCGCGCTCTGCAGCGAGCTCGAGGATGCACCAAGCCCCGCCGAAGCCACGAAGCGGTACATCAAGGCGATCGACAAGGGGCTGCTCAAGGTGATGTCGAAGATGGGCATCTCCACCTATCAGTCCTATTGCGGCGCCCAGATTTTCGATGCCGTGGGCCTCTCGAGCCGCTTTGTCGAGCGCTATTTCACGGGCACCCACACCCAGATCGAGGGCGTGGGGCTCGGCGAGATCGCGGCCGAGACGGTCGAGCGCCACCGGCTGGCCTTCGACGATGTGCCGACACTGAGGAGCATGCTCGACGTCGGCGGCGAATATGCCTATCGCGTCCGCGGCGAAAAGCACATGTGGACGCCCAAGACGGTCGCCGACCTGCAACATGCGGTGCGCGGCAACCTGCCCGAGAAATATCGCGCCTTCTCGCGCGCCGTGAACGAGGAGAGCGGCCGCTTGCTCACCATCCGTGGCCTCTTTCGCATCAAGAGCGCCGAGGAGGTGGGGCGCAAGCCGGTGCCGCTCGAGGAGGTCGAGCCGGCGGCCGAGATCGTCAAGCGCTTTGCAACGGGCGCCATGTCGTTCGGCTCCATCTCGCGTGAGGCCCATACAACTCTGGCCATTGCCATGAACCGCATGGGCGCCAAGTCGAACACCGGCGAGGGCGGCGAGGAGGCCGACCGTTATCGCCCGCTGCCTAACGGCGACAGCATGCGCTCGGCCATCAAGCAGGTGGCCTCGGGCCGCTTCGGCGTCACCACGGAGTATCTCGTCAACTCCGACATGATGCAGATCAAGATGGCCCAGGGCGCCAAGCCTGGTGAGGGCGGCCAGCTGCCGGGCCACAAGGTCGACCCCGTCATCGCCAAGGTGCGCCACTCGACCCCGGGTGTGGGGCTCATCTCACCGCCGCCCCACCACGACATCTATTCCATCGAGGACCTGGCCCAGCTCATCTTCGACCTCAAGAATGTCAACCCCGAAGGCGATGTGAGCGTCAAGCTCGTCTCCGAGGTGGGGGTGGGCACGGTGGCCGCGGGTGTCTCGAAGGCGCGCGCCGACCATGTGACCATTGCGGGCTATGATGGTGGGACGGGCGCAAGCCCCCTCACCTCCATCAAGCACGCCGGCAGCCCCTGGGAGATCGGCCTTGCCGAAACCCATCAGACGCTTGTCGAGAACAATCTGCGCAGCCGCATTGCGGTGCAGGTCGACGGCGGTTTGCGGACGGGCCGCGACGTCGTCGTGGCTGCGCTTCTCGGTGCCGACGAGTTCGGCTTCTCGACCGCGCCCTTGATCGCCATGGGCTGCATCATGATGCGCAAGTGCCACCTGAACACCTGCCCCGTCGGCGTCGCCACCCAGGACCCGGTGCTGCGCGCCAAATTCGTCGGCCAGCCCGAGCATGTCATCAACTATTTCTTCTTTGTCGCCGAGGAGGTGCGCGAGATGATGGCGGCGCTCGGTTTTCGCACCTTCAACGAGATGATCGGCCGGACGGAGCTACTCGACAAGGACCGCGCCATCGACCACTGGAAGGCGCGCGGGCTTGACTTTTCGCGCATCTTCCATAAGCCCGAGGTGGGGCCCGAGGTCGGCATCTACCATTCGGAGCGGCAAAACCATCACCTCGAGAAGGTGCTCGATCGCAAGCTCATCGAGCTTTGCCGGCCGGCGCTCGAGAAGGGCGAGCGCATCAAGCTTGAGCTTGAAATCAAGAACACCGACCGCACCACGGGCGCCATGCTCTCTGGGGGCATCGCCAAGCGCTATGGCCATGCCGGGCTGCCGGACGACACCATCTGGATCACATTCCGCGGCACGGCGGGCCAGAGCTTCGGCGCCTGGGGCGCGCGGGGGCTCACTCTCGACCTCATCGGCGAGGCCAACGACTATGTCGGCAAGGGGCTCTCGGGCGCGCGGCTTATCGTGCGGCCGGCCGAGGATTCAGGCATTGTGCCCGAAGAGAGCATCATTGTCGGCAATACGGTGCTCTATGGCGCGATCTCGGGCGAGTGCTATTTCCGTGGCATCGCGGGCGAGCGTTTTGCCGTGCGCAACTCGGGCGCCATTGCCGTTGTCGAGGGCACGGGCGATCACGGCTGCGAGTATATGACCGGCGGCATTGTCGTCGTCCTCGGCCCCACGGGGCGCAATTTTGCGGCCGGCATGTCGGGCGGCATCGCCTATGTGCTCGACGAGGCGGGCGATTTTGCCGAGCGCTGCAATCTTGCCATGGTCGAGCTCGAGCCCGTCGAAGCCGAGGAGGAGTTTCTCGCCGGTACCGCTCATCAGACGGGTGACCTCGAGAGCCACGGCCTCGTCGATGTCCTGAGCGACATGACCCAGCACGACGCCGAGCGGCTCCACAAGCTCATCTCGGACCATCTCCACTATACGGGCTCGGCGCGGGCGCGGGCGATCCTCGATAATTGGAGCGCGTACCTGCCGAAGTTCGTCAAGGTGATGCCCGTCGAGTACCGCCGCGCGCTCGCCGAGATGGCCCGTGCCCAGGAGCCCGACGTGCGCGGCTTCGACCAGCTGCAGATCGGCCTGCGTCCGGCGCCCGCCAAGCAAAGCAATAATGTAAGAGAGCGATAGCGTAAAAGAGCAATCGAGGGTGCGGGGGGCATTGAGCCGGCGTGGCCGCATCCATGCCGCTGCGCGCGATGAGATGTGGCTGGGGACGGAGCAGAGGGGGCGGCTGCGACTAAGAGGCAGTTGCGAGCACGGGGCAGCTGCGAGCAGGGAGCAGCTGGGAAGTCAAGGGAGGCTGGGAAGTCAAGGGGGGCTGGGAA